>DATNNM010000005.1 GCA_035601835.1 Candidatus Tumulicola sp.
CCTGCCGACGGGCGTGGAGATGGTGATGCCCGGGGACAACGTGCGCATGAACGTGGAGTTGATCACGCCGATCGCGTGCGAAGAAGGCCTGCGCTTCGCGATCCGCGAGGGCGGCCGCACGGTGGGCGCCGGCGTCGTCACCAAGGTGACCGAGTAACGCATATGGCACGCCAAAAAATACGCATCCGCCTGCGCGCCTACGATCACAAGATCTTGGATCAATCGGCCGAGCGCATCGTCGAGACGGCCAAACGTACCGGAGCGTTCGTCAGCGGACCCGTGCCGCTGCCGACGTCCATCGAGCGCCAATGCGTGCTGCGTTCCCCGCACGTGGACAAGAAGAGCCGCGAGCACTTCGAGATCCGCACGCACAAGCGGCTCATCGACATCCTTCAGGCGTCGGCCAAGACGATGGATGCGCTCATGCACCTGGATCTGCCGGCCGGCGTCGACATCGAGTTGAAGGCTTAGCTCATGAAGCAGATCATCGGGCGCAAACTTGGCATGACCAACGTGTTCACCGAAGACGGGCGCTACGTGCCGGTCACGGTGATCGCGGCCGGTCCCTGCTCGGTGATCGAGCGCAAGAGCGTGGACAAACACGGCTACGATTCGGTCGTGCTCGGCTTCGAAGATGCGAAGCTCAAGCAGCTCTCCAAACCGATGCGCGCGCGCTTTGAGAAATTGAACACCGCGCCCAAGAACGTGCTGCGCGAATTCCGGGGCGAGCTGGGTGAGGCCAAGGCCGGCGACACGATCACCGTTTCGGTGTTCGAAGCGGGCGATCGCGTGGACGTCATCGGCACGAGCAAGGGCCACGGTTTTTCCGGCATCATGAAGCGTTGGAACGCGTCGGGCGGCGGCGCAAGCCACGGCTCCATGATCCATCGGCAGCCGGCATCGAACAGCGACACGAACTCCGCCAAAGTAGTGAAGGGAAGCCATCGCCCAGGACATTGGGGCGTCGATCGGGTGACCAGCTTGAATTTGGAAGTCATCCAGACGGACGCCGAAAAGAATCTTCTTCTTGTGGAAGGCGCCGTTCCGGGCTCGCGCAACGGGCTTGTGCTGGTGCGTCCCTCGGTGAAAGCGAAAGCGAAGGCGGCGAAGTGAGCGTTCCTCTGTTGGACAAGTCGGGCAAGGCGATTGGCAAAGTCGACGTGCCCGCGGCGTTCGCCAAACCCGTAAAAGCCAAAGTGATCCATCAGGCGGTCATGCGCCATCTCGCCAATCGGCGCGCCGGCACGGCGGATACGAAGACGCGCGCGGAAGTCGCCGGCGGCGGACGCAAGCCCTGGCGTCAAAAGGGCACCGGACGCGCCCGCCATGGCAGCATCCGTTCGCCGATCTGGCGCAAGGGCGGCGTGGTCTTCGGTCCGCACCCGCGCTCGTTCGCGATCTCGATGAACCGGAGCGCGCGGCGCGCTGCGTTGGCGATGGCGATCGCCGCCAAGATCAAAGACGGCGGTTTGTCCGTGCTCGACGTCACCGGCCTGCGCCCGGCCAAGACGAAGGATATCGTGAACCTGCTTTGGTCCGACGGCAACTACCGCAGCGGCGATCGCATCATGCTGGTCGTGCACAACGACAAAGACGAAAACGCGGACGCGGTCAAGCGGGCCGGACGCAATCTGGCGCGCGCCTTGGTGTCCGGGCACGGCGAGGTATCGGCATACTCGCTGCTCGCGCACGACCGCGTGCTGATGACCAAGGCCGCGTACGATGCTCTGGCGGAGGTGTGCGGTGCCTGAACTGCGAGAGATCGTCCGGCGGCCGCTCGTGACCGAGAAATCGGTCGCGGGATCGGCGCATTCCCAGTATTCGTTCGAAGTGGCTTACCAGGCTTCGAAACACGTGATCAAAGAGGCGATCGAGAAGACCTTCAAGGTCACGGTGCTGCGCGTCAACACGGTTTCGGTCCCGGCGAAAAGCGGACGCAACATGCGCCGCCCGACGCGCCGGCCGGTGGTCACGAAGCACGGCCGGAAAAAAGCTATCGTCACGCTCAAAGAGGGCGACAAGATCGAACTCGGCGGCGTCAACTACTTTGAGTCATAAGCATGGCATTTAAAAAATTCAAACCGACAAGTCCCGGGCGGCGCTTCATGACGATAAGCGCCTTCGAAGACATCACGAAGAAGAGGCCCGAGAGCTCGCTGCTCGAGCCCAAGCACAAACATGCCGGGCGCAACTTCAACGGTCACATCACCGTGCGCCACCGCGGCGGCGGGCACAAGGTGCTGTACCGGCGCATCGATTTTGCGCGGCGCAAGGACGGAATACCCGCGCTCGTGGCGGCGATCGAATACGATCCGAACCGTTCGGCCCGCATCGCGCTGCTGCATTATCGCGACGGCGAGAAGCGTTACATCCTCGCGCCGCTCGGCGTGTCGGTGGGCGATACGCTGGTCTCGGGGCCCGACGCCGACATCAAGACCGGCAACGCGCTGCCGCTCGCGAACATCCCGCTCGGCACCGTCATCCACAATATCGAGTTGACACCGGGCGGCGGCGGCAAGCTGGTGCGCTCGGCCGGCGGCTCGGCGCAGTTGATGGCCAAAGAGGGCACGTACGCGCAGGTCCGCATGCCCTCGGGTGAAGTGCGCATGATCGGCGTGCTTTGCCGCGCCACCATCGGGCAGCTCGGCAACCTCGAGCACGAGAACGCGGTCATCGGCAAGGCAGGCCGCATCCGTTGGCTTGGCCGTCGCCCGCAAGTGCGCGGCATCGCCATGAACCCGGTCGACCATCCGCATGGCGGCGGCGAAGCGCGCTCGACCGCAGGCCGGCCACCGACCACGCCGTGGGGCGTGATGACCATGGGCAAAAAGACGCGCCGCAACAAGCGCACTACGAAGTTCATCGTCAAGCGCCGGAGCAAAAAATGAGCCGTTCAACCAAGAAGGGGCCGTACGTGGCAGACCACTTGCTAGCCAAGATCGAGCGCATGAACTCCGCGCGCGAGAAGCGCGTCATCAAGACGTGGTCGCGCTCCTCGACGGTCATCCCCGCGATGGTCGGGCACACGATCGCGGTGCACGACGGGCGCAAGCACGTCCCCGTCTACGTGCAGGAGAACATGGTCGGCCACAAGCTCGGCGAGTTCGCGCCGACGCGCATTTTCCGCGGCCACGGCACCGGCGCTCCAAAGGTAGAGGTGAAATAGCGTGCAAGCGCAAGCAACCGCAAAATTCTTGCGCGTCCCAGCACGCAAAGCGCGGCGCGTGGTGGACGTCATCCGCGGCAAGCGCGTCGACCAGGCGTTGACGCTGCTCGCCTTCTCGACGCTCGATGCGGCGAAAGCGGTGCACAAGATCCTGCGTTCGGCGGTCGCCAACGCCGAGAACAATCACGGCATGAAGGGCGCCGAGCTGCTCGTATCGCGCGCGTTCGTGGACGGCGGTCCATCCATCAAGCGGGTCGAGGCGCGCGCGCGCGGCTCGGCCGGTATAAAAAGGAAGAAAATGTCACACGTCACGATCGTCGTGTCCGACGGGGAGAGCCAATAGGCATGGGTCAGAAGGTTAATCCGATCGGCTTCCGGCTCGGCATCACGCGCACTTGGGACTCGCGCTGGTTTGAGAACAGGCTATACAAAGAGTGGCTGCACGAAGACCTGCGCATCCGCGGGGTCATCGATGAGTTGTCGCGTTCGGCGGGCGTGTCCAAAGTGGAGATCGAGCGCCGCGCCAATCAAGCGCGCGTGCTGATCCACACCGCGAAACCCGGCATCATCATCGGCAAGCGCGGCGCCGGTATCGAAGACCTGCGCCGGAAGATCGAGCGCGTCGTCGGCAAGCCGGTGATCGTCAACGTGATGGAGATCAAGCATCCGGAGCTCGACGCCAAACTCGTCGCCAACAACATCATCGATCAGCTGGAGAAACGCATCGCGTTCCGGCGCGCCATGCGCCAGGCGATCCAGCGCACCATGAAGGCGGGCGCGCGCGGCATCAAAGTGCAGTGCGGCGGCCGGCTCGGCGGCGCGGAGATCGCGCGCGTCGAGCGCAACTTCGAGGGCAAGGTGCCGCTGCATACGTTGCGCGCGAACATCGACTACGCGCAGGTCGAGGCGTACACCACGTACGGACGCATCGGCGTGAAAGTGTGGATCTACCTGGGCGAAGTGCTGCCGGATGGACGTCCAAAACAGGAACCCGCCGACGTTCGGCCGCTGCGCGAGCGGCGTCCGCGCGCGCCGCGCGCCGCGAAACCGGACGCGGGAGCTGAAGCTCCCGCTCCGCTCGAGGGGTCAGCAGGAGCTGAAGCTCCTGCTCCAGCGACCCCCCCGGAGGTCGTAGCAACGGACCTTCAGGTCCGTTCTGAAACCGAAGCTCCCGCTAAGGAGGACGCATAGCGCATGCTTCTTCCAAAGCGAGTCAAACACCGCAAGGTGCAGCGCGGCCGCATGAAGGGCCGCGCGCAGCGCGGCAACACCCTGCACTTCGGGGAGTACGGGCTGCAAGCGCTCGAGCCGGCCTGGGTGACGAATCGCCAGATCGAAGCCGCGCGCATCGCGCTCACGCGCCATCTCAAGCGCGGCGGCAAGGTCTGGATCACGATATTCCCGGACAAGTCGTATACGAAAAAACCTGCCGAGACGCGCCAAGGCTCCGGCAAGGGCGCGCCCGAGGGTTGGGTGGCCGTCGTGCGGCCGGGCCGCGTGCTGTTCGAATTAGCCGGCATCGATGCGGCGATGGCCACGCAAGCCCTGCGCCTCGCCGCCTCCAAACTGCCGATCGACACCAAAATTCTGCGGCGTGAAGGGTTGGGAGAATCCGTTGAAATCTAGCGAACTGCGCAGCTTGCGCGAACTCACGATCCGCGAGCTCGAAGAGAAGCTCGTCGCGGCCAAAGAAGAGCTGTTCAATCTGCGCTTTCAGCTCGTCACAGGCCACCTCGAGGACCACGCCAAGGTGACCAAACTGCGGCGCGACATCGCGCAGCTCTACACCGTCTTGGCGCAGCGGAAGCTGGCGGGTTAAGCGATGGCAGAACAAACGCCTGTGCGGGCGCGCCCGAACCGCAAGACGAGAGTCGGCCGTGTCGTCTCCGACAAGATGATGAAGAGCATCGTCGTGATCACCCAAGCCCCGCGGGCGCACCCGGCCTACGGAAAGATCACCGTGCGCTCGACGCGCTACATGGCGCATGACGAGGGCAACGAAGCGAAGATCGGCGACTTGGTCCGCATCGTCGAGACGCGGCCGCTGAGTGCGCGCAAGCGCTGGCGCCTCGTCGAGATCGTGGAAAAAGCCAAGTGATCCAGGCGCAGACGCGGCTCAAAGTCGCTGACAACTCGGGCGCGCGCGAACTGATGGTCTTCCACGTGAAGGGCGGCTCGCGCCATCCCTACGCGTACGTGGGCGACATCGTCACCGCCACCGTCAAGAGCGCGATTCCCGGAGCTGCCGTGAAGAAGGGCAACGTGGTTCAAGCCGTCATCGTGCGACAGAAGAAGAAGATGCGCCGGCCCGATGGTTCCTTCATCCGCTTCGACGAGAACGCCGCGGTGCTCCTCAACGAGCAGAACAACCCGCGCGGCACCCGCATTTTCGGTCCGGTCGCGCGCGAGCTGCGCGATCGCGACTTCATGAAGATCGTCTCGCTTGCACCGGAGGTGCTCTAGAACATGGGCGCGATTCGACTGGCGGCCGGCGACACCGTGATGGTGCTGTCCGGCAAATATAAAGGAAAGCGTGGCAAGATCAAACTCGTGCGGCGCGGCGACGCGGTCGCCGAAGTCGAGGGCGTGAACGTCGTGAAGCGCCACACGAAGCCGGGCGTGAAGTCCAAAGGCCGTTCTTCGGTCATGGGCTCCGGCTCGAGCCCGAGCGCGGGCGGCATCTTCGAAAAGGAGATGCCGGTGCCGCTGCACCGTTTGATGTACGTGTGTCCGAAGTGCGCCAAGCCCTCGAAGCTGGCGTTCGCGGTCAAGGGTGGGAGCAAAGAGCGCATCTGTCGTCGCTGCGGAGAACCCGCGGAACGGCCGGTGAAGGCGTGAACGAGGTGAAAAAAACGGTGAACCGATTGAAAGAGCGGTACGGGAAAGAGATCGTACCGGCGCTCATCAAGCGTTTCGGCTACTCCAATCGCATGCAAGTGCCGCGCCTGACGAAGATCGTGGTCAATATGGGCGTTGGCGAAGCCGTCGCCAATCCGAAGGCGATCGACGGCGCCGTCTCCGACCTGACCGCCATCACCGGCCAAAAGCCGCTGGTGACGCGAGCCACCAAGAGCATCGCCGTGTACAAACTTCGGGCCGGCATGCAGATCGGCGCGAAAGTGACGCTGCGGGGCGAGCGCATGTACGCCTTCCTCGACAAGCTGGTCAACATCGTCCTGCCGCGCATCCGGGATTTTCGCGGCATGTCGCGCTCGTCGCTCGACGGCCGCGGCAACTACGCCCTTGGGCTCAAGGAACAGCTGGTTTTTCCGGAGATCAGCTACGACAAGGTCGACATGGTGCGCGGCATGGACATCGTCATCGTTACCACCGCGCGCAACGATGAGGAGGCGCTGGCGTTCTTGAGCGAGATCGGCATGCCGCTCCGCAAAGAGGGGGTCGCAGCGTAATCTAATGGCAAAGACATGTTTGATCGAGAAAAGCAAGCGCACGCCGAAATTCAAAGTGCGCGCGCACAACCGCTGCCGGCGATGCGGCCGGCCAAAGGGCTACTTGCGCAAGTTCGCGCTCTGCCGCATATGCTTCCGCGAGCTGGCGCACGCCGGCAAGATCCCCGGCGTCACCAAGGCGTCGTGGTAGAGCCGGAGTAAAGAGAAGACGGGTATGGGAACGATAACCGATCCAGTCGCCGACATGCTCACGCGCATCCGCAACGCCAACACGGCGTTCCTTGCGCTCGTCGACGTGCCGGCATCGCGCGTCAAGCTGGAGCTCGCGAAGCTGTTGAAGGCCGAAGGCTTCATCAAGACGTTTGACGTGGTGGAGGGCAAGCCGCGCGACACGATCCGCATCACGCTCAAATACGGCACCGGGCGCGAGCGGGTCATCAACGGACTGCAGCGCATCAGCCGGCCAGGCCTGCGCATCTACACGCCCAAGGGCGAGATCCCCAAGTGCATGGGCGGCCTCGGCTTGGTCATCATGTCGACGCCCAAAGGCATCATCAGCGGCCGCCAAGCGCGCCGGCTGGGCTGCGGCGGCGAAGTCATGGCTTTTGTATGGTGACCCATGAGTAGAATCGGCCGCATGCCCGTCACGGTGCCCTCCGACGTGAACGTCGGCTATGCCGAGCGCGTCGTGTCCGTCAAGGGCCCGAAGGGCGAGTTGACGCTTCGCTGTGCCGAACCGCTCGAGGTCAAACTCGAGAACGGCAGCGTGAGCGTGTCGCGCCCGGACGAGAGCAAACGCACGCGCCAGCTGCATGGTTTGACGCGCACGCTGATCGCCAACATGGTGGACGGCGTCACGAAGGGCTTTTCGAAGTCGCTCGATATCATCGGCGTCGGCTATCGCGCGCAGATGCAGGGCAAGAAGCTGCAGCTGCAGGTCGGCTTCTCGCACCCCGTCATCGTGGAGCCGCCCGCAGGCATCGAGATCAAAGTCGAAGGCACGAACAAGATCGTGATCAGCGGCGCCGACAAGCAACAGGTCGGGCAGCTGGCGGCGCAGATCCGTCACGTGCGGCCGCCGGAGCCATACAAGGGCAAGGGCATCCGCTATACGGGCGAGCACGTGCGGCGTAAACTTGGCAAAGCCGGCAAGACGGCAGGCGGTAAGAAATGACGATCGATCGCAACGCATCCAGGCTGCGGCGCCATGCCCGCATCCGCAAGCGCCTCGGCGGTTCCGCGCAGCGACCGCGTCTGTCGGTGTTCCGCAGCTTGCACCACGTGTATGCGCAGATCATCGACGACACGACCGGGCGCACCGTCGTCGCAGCTTCGACGCGCGAGAAGGCGGTCGCGCAGGGACTCGATTCGCTGTCCGCGGCCGCCGCCGCAGAGCGGGTCGGCAAAGTGATCGCCGAGCGCGCCAAGGAAAAGGGCGTCAAAGCGGTCGTGTTCGATCGCGGCGGCTACCGATACCACGGGCGCATCAAAGCGCTCGCAGATGCGGCGCGCAGCGCCGGGTTGGAGTTTTAGACAGTGGCACGAATCACCGACGGCTCGGGACTCGAAGAACAAGTCGTGCGCGTCAACCGCGTCGCGAAAGTCGTCAAGGGCGGCAAGCGGTTCTCGTTCTCGGCGCTCGTGGTCGTGGGCGACCGGCAAGGCCGCGTGGGCTACGGCATCGGCAAGGCGCGCGAAGTGCCCGAAGCCATTCGCAAGGGTGTCGAGGCCGCGCGCCGCGCGCTGATCACGGTGCCTATGGTGGGGCGCACGATCCCGCATCCGATCCATTCGCATGTCGGCGCGGGCAAAGTCATGATGCGGCCCGCCAGCAAAGGCACCGGCGTGATCGCGGGCGGCGCCATGCGCGCCGTGCTGGAGCTTGCCGGCGTGCACGACATCCTAACCAAGTCGCTCGGCACGAATAACCCGATCAACGTCATCGCCGCTACCGTGGCCGGACTCGCCAAGCTTCGCACCGCGGAGACCGTGGCCAGGCAGCGCGGCAAGACGCTCGCCGAGCTCTTCGACAAGCAGCCGGCGGCGGATGCTGCGCAGCCGGACGAAAGGGAACAACCAGGTGAAGCTGTCGCATCTTAAGCCCGCCCCGGGCTCGAAGGTCAAGCGCTTGCGCATCGGCCGCGGGCATGGCAGCGGCATGGTGAAGACCGCGGGCAAAGGCGGCAAGGGCCAGACCGCGCGCTCGGGCGGCGGCAAAGGCCGGACCTTTGAAGGCGGACAGACGCCATGGTTCCGGCGCCTGCCGCAGCGTCGCGGCGTGTCGCAAAAATCCCGCTCGACAAAGATCTTCCGCACCGAGTACTCGGTGGTCAACGTGGGCGACCTCGAGGACTGGGATGTCAGCGTCGTCGTGTCGCCCGAAGCCCTGCTCGAGGCCGGCGTGATCGCCAAACAGCGCGACGGCATCAAGATCCTCGGCGGCGGCGATGCCCCGAAGGGTTTGAAATTCCGCGATGTCGTCTTCTCAGGCCCGGCTCGAGCCAAACTCGAAGCTGCCGGCGCGGTGTTTGAGGAATAGACGCGCATGGTGATGTGGCGCAACCTGGCAAACGCACTGGTCGTTCCGGAGATCCGGAACCGGCTTCTGTTCGTATTCGGCGCGTTCGCCCTGTTCGTGGTCGCGGTCTACATCCAAGTGCCGTACGTCAACATCACGAAGTGGCAGCAGATCCTGGCGCAGGGACAATTCCTGAACTTCCTCGGCTTCCTGTCCGGCGGAGCGCTGCAGCGCTTCTCCGTGATCGCCATGGGCATCACGCCGTACATCAACGCGAGCATCATCATGCAGCTGATGACGGTCGTATTCCCCGACATCAAAGAGCTGATGCAGCACGGCGGCGAGGAAGGGCGGCGCAAAGTCGGTCTGTGGACGCGCTGGCTCACCGCCATCCTGGCGGTCGTCCAAGCCACGACCATGGTGATCGCGCTGAACCGCTCGGGCATCTTCGAGCGGACGGACACGCTCTATCTGGTCTCCGTCGTCTTGGTCCTCACCGCCGGCACCATGTGGCTGATGTGGCTGGGCGAGCAGATCACCGACAAGGGCGTCGGAAACGGCGTCTCGCTGATCATCTTCGTCGGCATCATCTTGCGCTATCCGACCTACTTCGCGCAGACGTTCCAACTCTCCGAAAAGGGCGGCCTGCCGATCTTCGGTCTCGTGCTCTTCGCGCTGATCGCCATCGTGTCGCTGATCTCGATCGTCTTCATGTACCAGGGACAGCGGCGCGTGCCGGTGCAGTACGCGAAGCGCGTCGTGGGACGCAAGGTGTATGGCGGGCGCAGCACCTACATCCCGCTGCGCCTGAACAACGCCGGCGTCATCTCGATCATCTTCGCCATCTCGATCTTGCTGCTGCCGCAGCAGATCGCGTCGTGGTCCGCCCAGTACCACACGACGTGGGCGCAGGCGTTCAACGGCTTCATGGTCCAGTATTTCGGCTACGGCAGCATCTTGTACAACGCGGTCTATTTCTTGCTGGTCGTCGGCTTCACGTTCTTCTACAGCGAAGTCGTGGTCAACATCATGGACATCGGGGACTCGCTCAAGAAGCAGGGGGGCTTCATACCCGGCATCCGGCCGGGCAAACCGACCACCGACTATTTGCAGAAGATCCTGCACCGCATCACGGTCGTGGCGGCCGTGTACCTCGGCGTCCTAGCGGTGCTGCCGAACATCACGCAGAATTTCACGCACATCACTACCATATTTTTGGGCAGTACCTCGCTGCTCATCGTGGTCGGCGTGGCGCTTGACACGATGACGCAGGTCGAGGCGCGGCTCGCCATGCGCGACTATCGGGGCTTTATCAAACAATGAGCGGCCAAGGAACGCGCGTCATCCTGCTCGGTGCGCCGGGCGCGGGCAAGGGCACTCAGTCCCACCTGCTCGTGGAGACCCTGGACGTGCCGCACATCTCCACCGGCGACATGTTCCGCGTGGCGAAGGCGGCCGGAACGCCGATGGGCGTCGTGGCGAAGCGTTATATGGACCACGGGGAGCTCGTGCCCGATGACGTGACCATCGGCCTCATCGAAGAGCGGCTGCAGCAGCCCGACACGCAAGGCGGCTATATCCTGGACGGTTTCCCTCGGACCGCGGTGCAGGCCGAGGCGCTGAACAAGCTACTCGCGCGCTTGGGCCAGCGCCTCGACGCGGTCATCAAGCTGACGGTTCCGCAAAACGAGCTGTTGCGCAGGCTCACCGGCAGGCGCGTGTGTCCGAACTGCGGGGCGAACTATCACCACGACTCTGCGCCTCCGAAAGTCGCCGGCGTGTGCGATCATTGCGGCGCGAAGCTGCAGCAGCGCGAAGACGACAGCGACGCGACCGTCGCGCATCGCCTCGAGGTGTACGACAAGAACACGCGGCCGCTCATCGCGTACTACGAGAAGATGGGCCTGCTGCACCGCATCGACGGCACGCAGCCGATCGACGTCGTGCACCAAGCGATGGTCGACGCGGCGCGATCCAAGGTCAAGACCATATGATCAACTGCAAGAGCGAGCGCGAGCTGGCGAAGATGCGGTTGAGCGGGCGGGTCACCGCGCGCGCGCTCGAGGCGCTCAAGCCGCTGGTGCAGCCGGGCATCTCGACCAAGGAGATCGACGCCGCCGCTGAGCGCGAAATCCGCGGCATGGGAGCGGAGCCGGCGTTCCTCGGCTATCATGGCTTCACCGGTTCGATTTGCGCCTCGGTGAACGATGAGGTCGTGCACGGCATCCCCGGCAGCCGCAAGCTGCGCGAAGGCGACATCCTCAAGATCGACATCGGGGCGGTCGCCGACGGCTGGTACTCGGACATGGCATATACGCTGCCAGTGGGCAGGGTTTCGGCCGAGGCGAGCAAGCTGATCGAGGTCACGCAGGCGTCCCTGTACGAGGGCATCCGAGCCGTGCGGCCCGGCGGGCACGTGTCCGACGTGGGAAGTGCTGTGCAAGCATATGTCGAAAGACATGGGTTCGCGGTGGTGCGGGCCCTGGTGGGCCACGGGGTCGGCAAGCACCTGCACGAGGATCCGGCGGTGCCGAATTTCGGGCGCAAGGGCGGCGGCGCGCCCTTGAAGCGCGGCATGGTGCTGGCGATCGAGCCGATGGTCAACGCGGGCACTTTCGAGGTGCGCACCAAGGATGACCAATGGACGGTCGTGACCGCCGACGGCAGCCTTTCCGCGCATTTCGAACACACCGTCGCGGTGGTGGACGGCGGTTACGAGATACTGACGCTGCCGGAAACACAGGCAGAAGTTGCCACGGCGGCGGTTGGAGGTACGCGTGGCGCGACGTAGACGCCCGGGGATCCAGCGGCACTCCGCAAAGAAGAAACCGCCGAAAGCGCATTCGGCCTCACCGAAGGAAGAGGCGATCGAGGTGGAGGGCGTCGTGGTGGAGCCGCTTCCGAACGCGTTCTTCCGAGTCGAGTTGAGCAACGGACACAAAGTGCTGGCGCGCGTGTCGGGCAAGATCAGGATGAACTTCATCAGGATCTTGCCAGGGGACCGGGTCCTGGTGGAACTGTCGCCCTACGACCTGAGCCAAGGCCGCATCACGTATCGATACAAATAGGATAAAAGGATGAAAGTAAGACCGAGCGTCAAGAAGATCTGCGACAAATGCAAGATCATCAAGCGGCGGGGACGCACGCGGGTGATCTGCGAGAATCCCAAGCACAAACAGGCTCAGGGGTAAGAGGAGCATATGGCACGCATTGCAGGCATCGACCTGCCGCGCGAAAAGCGGATCGAAGTCGCGTTGACCTACATCTTCGGCATCGGACGGCCCACGGCCGAGCGTTTGCTGAAGACGACCGGCGTCAACCCGGACACGAGGGTGAAGAACCTCACCGACGACGACATCCAGAAACTTCGCGAGCAGATCGAGAAGAATCTCAAGGTCGAGGGCGACCTGCGCCGCGAGGTCTCGAGCGCGATCAAGCGGCTGGTGGACATCGGGTGCTATCGGGGCATGCGCCACCGGCGTGGGCTGCCGGTACGCGGGCAGCGCACGCGCACGAACGCGCGCAGTCGCAAGGGTCCGAGGAAGACCGTCGCCGGCAAGAAGAAGACCAAGGGTCCGGGCATCGGCAAATGATCGCAAAGGAAACATAATGGCAACAGCACCAAAGCGCGTACGGCGCACGAAGAAAAAAGAAGTCAAGAATGTCTCGCAGGGCATCGCCCGGATCCATTCGAGCTTCAACAACACGATCGTGACGATCACCGACCTTCAAGGCGGCACGCTCGCTTGGGCGAGCGCCGGCGGCATGGGCTTTGCGGGAAGCAAGAAGTCCACGCCGTTCGCGGCGCAGTTGGCGGCAGAAGCCGCAGCGCGCAAGTCGATGGAGCACGGCATGCGTCAGGTCGAAGTGCACGTGCGCGGTCCGGGAGCCGGCCGCGAGGCCGCGATTCGGTCGCTGCAAGCCGCGGGCTTGGAGATCACGGTCATCAAAGACGTGACGCCGATCCCGCACAACGGCTGCCGTCCGCCGAAACGCCGCCGAGTCTAATGTAGCGTTCCGAGCGAAGCTCGGAAAATGTAGTGCCGGGGCTTTAGCCCCGGAGAGGAGAATATGGCACGATATACAGGTCCGGTCTGCCGCATGTGCCGGCGCGAAAGCGCCAGCGGCGGCAAGCCCGGCGAGAAGGTGAAGCTCTTCCTTAAGGGCGAGCGCTGCTTGTCGAAGAAGTGCGCCGTGGAGCGGCGTACGGCGGCGCCCGGACAGAAAGCGCAGACCAAGAACCGTCCGAAGGTCTCGGAGTTTGGCCGCCAGCTGCGCGAGAAGCAGAAGATGCGCCGCATCTACGGGGTCCTCGAGCGGCAGTTCGAGAACTACTACAAGAGGGCGAGCACCAGCAAAGGCCAGACGGGCCAGGCGCTCCTGAGCCTGCTCGAGTCACGGCTCGACAACGTGATCTACCGTCTCAATCTCGCGACGTCGCGTTCGCAAGCGCGGCAGTTGGTGCACCACCGTCACATCACCGTGAACGGCAAGCGCGTCAACGTGCCTTCGATGCGCGTGCGGCCGGGCGACGAGATCGGGGTGGTCGAGGCGAGCCGCAAGACCACGCTCCTGCAAAGCCTGGAGAACTACTCCAAGGGCCGGCGCGTGCCGGGCTGGCTGGAATATGACGAGCAGAGCGTCAAGGCCAAGGTGCTCCAGTTGCCGGCTCGCGCCGACATCGACACCAACGTCGAAGAACAACTCATCGTCGAATACTACTCACGATAATAAGGGGAATTATGTCAGTCCTGGAATTTCAAAGAGCTTCTATCGAAGTGCGCGAACGGCGCGACTCCTACGCGAAATTCGCGATCGAGCCGCTCGAGCGCGGCTTCGGCATCACGCTGGGCAATGCGCTGCGGCGCATCCTGCTGTCGTCGCTGCCCGGCGCGTCCGTCACCTACGTGAAGATCGACGGCGTGCTGCACGAGTTCTCGACCATCCCCGGGGTGGTCGAAGACACGACGCACATCATCCTGAACCTCAAGGGCTTGCCTTTGCGCATGCTCACCGACGAGCCGAAGGTGCTGCGCATCGAGGCCTCGGGCGAACGGGAGGTGACCGCGCGCGACATCGTGCCGGACGCCGACGTCGAACTGCTCGACCCCGATTACCACATCGCCACGCTCACCGACAAGAAAGCGCGTCTGGTCATGGAGATCGGCGTCGAGAAATGGCGCGGCTACGTGACCGCTGACAAGCAGCGCAACGTCGAGCACGTCATCGGCTTGATCCCGGTGGACTCCATCTTCACGCCGATACGCAAGGTCAACTACCAGATCGAGGACACGCGCGTCGGCCAGGTGACCGATCACGACCGCCTGCTCATGGAGATCGAGACCAACGGCAGCGTGACGCCCGACGAAGCGCTCTCGACAGCGGCGAAGATCTTGCAGGATCAACTGTCGTTGTTCGTGAGTTTCAGCGGACGACCCGAAGTGGAGGCGCCCGCCGAAGAGGCGGCCCCGTTCTCCGATTGGGATATTCCGGTGGACGAGCTCGACCTGTCGGTGCGCTCGTACAACTGTCTGAAGCGGGCGGGGATCAGCAAGATCTCCGAACTGCTGCAGAAGACCGAAGACGAGATCATGAACATGCGCAACCTAGGCAAGAAGTCCGTCGACGAGATCAAGGAGAAGCTCGCCGAGCGGAATCTGTCGCTGAAGCAGGGGTGACCGGGGCATGAGACACCGCAAGGCCAACAAACGGCTCGGTAGGAACGACGACCATCGACGCGCGCTGCTGCGCAACCTGGTGACCTCGTTGTTCACGCACGGCAAGATCGAGACCACGACCGTGCGCGCCAAGGAGGCGGGGCGCGTCGCGTCGCGCCTGATCACGCGCGCGAAAAAGGGCGACCTCCAAAGCCGCCGTCTGGTGGCCTCGTATCTGACCTCTGCGGAAGTGACGAAACGGCTCATGGACGTCATCGCGCCGACCCTGGCCGGCCGCCAAGGCGGCTATGTGCGCGTCGTTCGGACCCGCATCCGAAAGGGCGACGCGGCCGAAATGGCCCAGCTCGAGCTCTTGCAATAGCAGGCATTGGGCCCGTGAGTGCGAACCAGACGCCGATGAATAATGTCGTGTTGCAGAATGCCTGGTGGTGGTGGGTACGCGCCCGCCATGCCGATTAGCGTATTCTCGTAGTGCCGGGGCTTTAACCCCGGGGAGATCGGACAAAGTGGCGGGCTCGAAAAAAACCGAGCCCGTTTTCTTTTTGCCACTGAACCGCAACTAATGTAGCGACCCGAACGAAGTTCGGGTGTAGCGTTCCGAGCGAAGCTCGGAGGACAAACGAAATGAAGACGATCGAGCAGTCAGGCCGAACCGACGTGACGATCCGCAAGATCGTGGCCGACGGCATCACGCCGATCGCGGCGTTTGCGACGCTGCGCGCGGCGCATCCCGGGGTCGCGTTCCTCTTCGAGAGCGCGCCCGGCGCCGGCATGTCGGCACGGCATTCGATCATCGGCTTGGGCTGCCGGGCTGAGGTGCAAGCCGTTGACGGACAAATTCGCACGAGCATCGACGGTGAGACGCTCGACCATCACGGCTCGGCGTTCGACGCCGCCCGGGAGATGTTGCGGCGCTTGCTGCCGGAGCGGGAGACGCTGATCGAAATGCCGTTCCTGGGCGCGTACGGCGCCGCGGCATTCGAGTTCTCCGGCTACTTGGAGCGCTTGCCGCGCCTGGAGCGGGGCAGCGACCCGATGCCCGACCTCCATCTCGTGGTGCCCGAGACGCTCGTGGTGTTCGATCACTTCAGCCATTCGGTGAGCATCGCAGCGCTGGGCGAGGCCGCTGAATCGGTCGCAAGCGGACTGGTCGCCGAACTCGCGGAGGCGCGCATCAGCCCATTGCAGCGCGCTGCGCGCGCTGGTCCGCTCAAAGCGCGCGTTCCCGAACTGCCGTTCTCCGAAGCGGTAGAACGCGGGCGCGAAGCGATACTGGCGGGCGAAGCATATCAAGTCGTGCTGTCGCAGGGTTGGGAGATGGAGCAGCGCGGAGATCCGTTCGACGCGTATCGGGCGCTGCGCGCGATCAACCACTCGCCCTACATGTTCTTCCTCGATCTCGGCTGGGGGCAACTGTTCGGCTCCTCGCCCGAAGTCCTCGTGAGCCTGCGCGAGCATCGGGCGCGGGTGCGTCCGCTGGCGGGGACTCGCGCTCGCAGCGGCGATCCGGAAGCCGATCGCGCGATCGCCGCGCGGCTGCGCCGCAATCCGAAAGAGCGCGCGGAGCACGTGATGCTCGTGGACCTGGGACGCAACGATCTGGGCCGGGTGAGCGAGTACGGCAGCGTGCGCGTCACCGAACTGCTGGGGATAGAAAGCTTCAGCCACGTGATGCACTTGGTGTCCGACGTCGTCGGGAACGTGCGTGAGGAACTCGATGCATTCGACGTGTTCGGCGCTGTGTTTCCGGCCGGCACCGTCAGCGGCGCGCCCAAGATCAGAGCCATCGAATTGATCGCGGAACTGGAGGGCCGCAGACGCGGCTTCTATGCCGGCAGCGTGGGGCGCTTCGGATTCGACGGTTCGCTCGACGCATGCATCACGCTGCGCAGCGCGCACGCATATGACGGCGCGTACCATCTTCAAGCCGGCGCCGGCATCGTGGCGGAGTCCGCATCGGACCGCGAGGATCAAGAATGCCTCTCCAAAGCGGCGGCGGTGGTCGCTGCGATTTCGGGAGCTGACGTATGAAGCGCGAAGTGCTGATCCTCGACAACTACGATTCGTTCACGTACAACTTGGCGCAGATGATCGGCGCGATGGGCGTGACGGTGCGCGTGCAGCGCTCCGACGCCGTCTCCATCGACGCGCTGGCGACGGCGCCTCCGGCTGCGCTCATCATCTCGCCGGGGCCTGGCACGCCGGATCGAGCCGGGCACTCGCTCGCGGCGATCGCCGCCTTGTACGAGCGTATCCCCATCCTCGGAGTATGCTTGGGACATCAGGCCATCGGCGCGGCGTTCGGCGGCCGCGTGGTGCGGCTGCCCGCGGTCATGCACGGCAAGACGTCATCCGTCAGGCATACGGGCGGGGAGCTTTTCGCCGGCGTGAGCTCACCGTTTCGCGCGACGCGCTACCATTCGCTGGTGGTCGCGGGCGACTCGATTCCTCAAGACCTGGAGGTCATCGCCCAAAGCGAGGATCACCTCGTGATGGGGTTGCGGCATCGGCGCTACCCGGTCTTCGGCGTGCAGTTCCATCCCGAGTCGGTGCTCACGGCAGTCGGCCCGCGCATCGTGCGCAACTTCTTGGGCATGGCAGGGTTTTCGCGATGAGAGCCGAGGCTGACGCGCCCGCGCAGAGCGTCTCAATCGTGGAATACATCCGCGCGGCTGTGGCGGGCAAGCATCTGAGCGCCGAGGAGGCGAATCGCGCGGTCGGCGCGATCATGGACGGCGCAGTGACGCCGGCGCAAGTGGCGGCCCTGCTCGTGGCGCTGGCGCTCAAGGGCGAGACAGCGGAGGAGATCGCCGGTGCGGCGAGCGCGATGCGCTCGCATGCGTTGCGCGTGAAGACTTCGCGCGCGCCGTTGCTCGACGTGTGTGGGACCGGCGGTGACGGGTCCGGCTCGTTCAACATCTCGACAGCCGTGGCATTCGTGGTCGCGGGGGCAGGCGTGGCGGTCGCCAAGCACGGCAATCGCGCGATGAGCAGTCGCTGTGGCAGCGCCGACGTGCTCGGCGCTCTCGGCGTGCGCATCGACGCGCCGCCGGAGGTATCGCAGGCGCTCCTCGAGCGCGACGGCATCGCGTTCTTGTTCGCTCAGGCGCACCATCCGGCGATGCGATACGTCGCCCCGGTGCGGCGCGAGATCGGCGTGCGGACGATCTTCAACGTGCTCGGGCCTCTCACGAACCCAGCGGGCGCGACGCACCAGGTCGTCGGCGTGTCGCATCCGGGCGCGCTGCGCCTGGTGGTGGAAGCCTTGGCGCGTCTCGGCAGCAAGCGCGCTGCCGCCATCCATGGCTGCGATGGAATGGACGAGGCCACGCTGGCGGGGCCGACGCGGGTGGTGGAATGGAGCGGCGCCGAGCTCCGCGAGTACTCGATCCAACCTGCCGATGCCGGCCTAGCTGCGTCTTCGAGTGAAGCCATCGCTGGCGGCGACGCGGCGGAGAACGCCGCGCTGATCCGAGGCGTGCTCGAGGGCAAGAAAGGTCCGCATCGCGACGTCGTGCTGCTCAACGCCGCCCTGGCGCTCGTGATCGCCGGCGTCGCGCCGGACCTCGTTCGAGGGCGAACGCTTGCTGAGATCTCGCTTGACTCGCGCTCCGCGCTCGGCAAACTGGCGGCCTTGGTGGAAGCGAGCAACGCGTGAGCTATCTCGACGAGCTCGCCGCAAGCCGCAGGGCCGACGTCGAACGCCTGCAGCGTGAGGTTCCGCTCGAGCTCTTGAAAGCAAAAGCCATAGACCGGGAAGCGCCGCGCGATTTTGGCGCAGCTCTGCGCCGGCGTCGGCCGGCCGTCATCGCAGAGATCAAGCGTGCTTCGCCCTCGGCCGGGGCCATCGCGCCGGATATCGATCCGGGGCGTCTTGCCGCTGCATACGAACGCGCCGGCGCCGCCGCGCTCTCGGTGCTGACCGAGCCGCGATGGTTCAAAGGCAGCTTGGACGATCTCGTACTCGCGCGGCGCGTGTGCGCACTGCCCGTCTTGCGCAAAGATTTCGTGGTCGACGAGTATCAGGTCTGGGAGGCGGCCGCAGCCGGCGCCGATGCGATTCTCTTGATCGTCGCGGCGCTGCACGACGCCCAACTCAGATCGTTTTTGGGGTTCGCTAAAGAGGCAGGCATGGCCGCGCTCGTCGAGGTCCACGACCGGAAGGAAGCGCGCCGCGCGCAGAGCGCAGGCGCAACCCTGATCGGCATCAACAATCGCGATCTGCGCACCTTCGAAGTACGCCGCTCGACGGCCCTCGAACTCAGCCGCCAAATCAAATCTTTTTCTCCAGACGTTCTCCTCGTCGCGGAAAGCGGCTACACAAGCGCCGCCGATCTTGCGGAATGCGCCGCGGCGGGCATCGACGCGGTGCTGATCGGCGAGCATCTGATGCGCGCGCACGATCCGGAGGCCGCACTCCGCGACCTCGTTGCGGTCCGGCCTCATATTAAAATATGCGGAATGCAGTCAGCCGAGGAGGTGGAGATGTGCGTGGAGGCCGGCGCCGACGCGCTCGGATTCATCTTCGCGGACAGTCCGCGGCGACTAGACGTTGCTGGGGCGACGTCGCTGACCGCGCGCGTCCCACCGCAGGTTGCCTGCGTCGGCGTCTTTGCGAACTCGCCGCGTGCGCTGATCGAAGACGCCATCCGTTCGTGCCGGCTGGATCTGCTCCAATTCTCGGGAGACGAATCCCCGGAGTTTTGCGGCAGCTTTGGAGTGCCAACGATTCTGGTGGCGCACGACGCGATACCGGACGCACCGGCGCTGCAAAACGCGCGCGCGGTGGCGGTCATGGCGGATGCGCGCGTGCCCGGCAGGGCCGGCGGCACCGGCGTGCGGATGGCGCTCGCCAAGGCTCAACGCATGCGCGCTGAACACGCCGGCCATTTCATCCTCGCCGGTGGCCTTCGCCCGAACACCGTAGGCGAAGCGATCCGAGCGGTGCTACCGGATGGAGTGGACGTACGCTCAGGCGTCGAGGTCAACGGCGTCAAAGACGCCGGGTTGGTGAACGCGTTTGTCGCTGCGGCTAAGGAGGCATTGCATGCGCGAACCTGACGAGCGCGGATACTTCGGCGAATTCGGCGGGCGCTTCGTTCCAGAAGTGCTCGTGGAGCCGCTGCGGCAGCTTGAAAGCGACATGCGCGAAGCGTTTGCAGACGAAACGTTCTGGGCGGAATACCGGCGCCTGCTGCGCGATTACGTGGGCCGGCCGTCACCGCTATTCGAATGCGCCAATCTCACGCGCTTGGCGGGCGGGGCGAGGATCCTCCTCAAGCGCGAGGACTGCAACCACACCGGTGCGCACAAGATCAACAACACGATCGGTCAGGGCTTGCTCGCCAAGCGCATGGGCAAGACGCGCATCATCGCCGAGACCGGCGCAGGGCAGCACGGCGTCGCGGCGGCGACGGTCGGGGCGCTGCTCGGCATCCCGGTCGAAGTGTATATGGGTGAAGTAGATGTTGAGCGCCAGTCTCTCAACGTCTATCTGATGCGGCTGCTCGGCGCGACCGTGCATCCGGTGTCGAGCGGTTCCCGCACCCTCAAGGACGCCACCAACGAAGCGTTTCGCGACTGGGCGGCAAGCGCGCAGAACACGTTCTACGTCATCGGCTCGGTCGTGGGCGCGCACCCCTATCCGTTTATGGTGCGGGAGTTCGCGCGCGTCATCGGCGACGAAGCGCGCGCGCAATGCCTGGAGCGGTACGATAGGTTACCCGGGCACGTGGTCGCCTGCGTGGGCGGCGGCAGCAACGCCATCGGCATCTTCAGCGCTTTCCTGGACGATCTCCACGTGAAGCTGTGGGGCGTCGAAGCGGCGGGTCGCGGACTGGATCGCGTGGGCGCCCATGCCGCGACGCTCGTGGCCGGCAGCGTCGGCGTGTTGCACGGCGCGCGCACCAAGGTGCTGCAAGACCAAGCCGGACAGATCGCTCCCACCCATTCGATCTCGGCCGGCTTGGACTACCCCGGCGTGGGCCCCGAGCATGCGTACCTGCAATCGACCGGGCGCGTGACGTATCTCGGAGTGACCGACGACGAGGCGCGGGAGGCGTTCGGACTCCTGGCGCGCAGCGAAGGCATCATCCCCGCGCTCGAGAGCGCGCACGCCGTGGCGTACGCCGTGCGCTTCGCCAAGGACTCAAGCCCCGATGAGATCGTGCTCGTGAACCTATCGGGCCGCGGCGACAAAGACGCAGTCCGCTTCGCAAACGAGCCATGATCCCACAAGTCTTCGAACGTTGCGCGCGCGAACGACGCGCCGCGCTGATCGCGTACCTGATGGCAGGTTTCCCGTCCTTAGAAAGCACGCCGGAGTTGATCCGCGCGGCTGTGGCCGGCGGTGCAGATGTGATCGAAGTGGGTATTCCCTACTCCGATCCGCTCGCGGACGGGCCCACGATCCAGATGGCGGCTCAGCGCGCACTTGAGGGCGGGGCGGCGTTCGACGCGATGCTCGCACGTCTCACGGCTTCGAACCCGCGCTCACTCGGTGTGCCGTTGCTGGCCTTTTCCTATTACAACCCGCTGTTCGTGCGAGGCCTCGCCCGCAGCGCACAAGACCTTTTGGCCGCCGGCTTCGCGGGCGCGATCGTTCCGGATCTCCCGCCGGAGGAAGCGCAACCGCTGCTGAGCGCGTTCCAAGCATGCGGGCTGTCGGTGACCTTTCTCGTCGCGCCGACCACGCCGCTCGAGCGCGCGCGCGCCATCGCTGCTCAATGCACGGACTTCGTGTACGTCGTCAGCCGCATGGGCGTGACCGGAGCTAACAAGCAAATGGGCGCGAGCGTGCGGGCTTTGGTGGAGCGGCTGCGCCCGCTGACGGATAAGCCGCTGGCCGTGGGCTTTGGCGTTTCCTCGCCCCAGCAGGTCGCGGACGTTGCAGCGGCAGCGGATGGGGTCGTCGTCGGCAGCACGCTCATCGACTGCATCGCCCAATCGCGGCATCCGGCAAGGGACTTGCAAGCGCTGTGCGCGTCCTTGCGCGCGGCTTGCGCGATGTAGGGCGCCGCGTCCGTCCCTTTACGGGAAGCAGTACGAGTCGCTGGACGCGTCCCCGCCTTGCAACCGCACTTGGTGCGCGCGGCGATCGGGGAACTCGAGGAAGAACTTCGGGTCCGGCGCGATGCCGCCGCTTGGATTGACGTCGAGTTTCACCATCCAGCTCCGTATCCCGTCGGTATAGAACTGATCGTCCCACGTGCGATACAGGGAGTTGGTGAAATACACGCGCTTGCCGTCGCGGCTGACTTCGACCATCTGCGGCCCGCCGTTGAGCGCCAGCTTCGGCTTCGCCGGATGCGGCGAGCGATTGACGATTCCGCCTAAGCGCACCGAGCCGGTGAACTTCGGGTTCTCCGGGTCGGACACGTCGTACTGGCGCATCTCGCCCGTGCCCCAACATGATGCGTACAGGAACTTATCATCTACCGAAAGGTCGATGTCGGAGAGCAGCGGTGGGCACGCCTTGAATCCTTTGAGCAGGTCCGGAAGCTTCTCGGGGTCGGCGGGCTCGGCCGGGATGTCGATGACCTTCTTGACCGCCCACGTGTCCTTGTCGCGGTGCCACATCCAGATCGAACTCGACAGATCCTTGAGCGAGATGACCACGCCGACAAAACCATACTGTTTCGTCGGGTCGTGCGAGGGCCGAAGCTCGAGGACGAGTTGCTGCTCGGCGCCGAGATCGACGGCCTGCACGTGCTTGCGCCGGCGCAGGTCCCAGAAGTGGATGTGGTGACCGTATTTGCCGGCGAGCAGTAGCTCGGGGTTCAGGCCGGCCTCGATCATATTGGGCGTTCCCCACTCGCTCGTCACCATGACGTCGTGGCCGAGGTGCCACCAAAAGTCGTACGCGAAGAACTGCGGACCGCGGTCCACTTCCCAACGTCCGACCACCTCGAACGTGTCATGGTCCAGCAGGAAGACGCCGCCGGGGCCGTCGCCGCTTGGAGAACCGAGCGCGCTCATGTAAATGCCCTCAGGTCCGCAATGGACCGTGTGCGGCCGGGAGTACCCGGCGCGCTGCATGACCGTTTCTGGCTCGATCACTTTGACGATCTTCGGAGCGCGTGGATCTGGTTTGGTATCCATCACATAGATGCGCGACGAGCGTAGTCCCGGAATGACGAGAAAGCGGCGCTCGACGTGCGGATGCGGAGCGTACGGGCACAACGCCGAACTACACGCGTTCCAGCCGAAATGGTGCAGCTCATCGCCGGCTTTGGTCATCTCGACCTGATGGATGACGCTGCCGAAACTCTTCGATTTGGGATCGACGTCGACGACCGCCATCGCGTCGGGCTTGCCGTCGCCTTTCGCGTTCAACAGCGCCACGTATGCCAGCTCTTCAGGCGGCGCTTTCATGGCGAGTTTCGCGGAGGGGTAAAAGGTCGGATCGGGTTTCAGAAGCATGGCTCACCTTCTCACGGTCAAAGGGAGACCCACCGTTATACGAACAGCATCACAACCCCCGTCACGAAGAGCGCGGCAGCCCACAGCAGGTCGAGATTGAACCAGGCGGTGCGCAACAGGCTGAGCCCCAGCCAGCGGTAGACCACGAGCGCCGCTATCGTCATCGTCAGCAGGTACCCAAACGTGTGGACGATGACCGCGAGCAGTCCCGCATTTGGCGTCGACATCATCGTCATACCCGCACCCGCGTTCGACATCTGCGAGGGCGCGGTCACGATCGGCAAGAGCATGAGCCCGGCGCCGTGTCCGGTCGCCATGATGAAAGCCCAAAGCACGAGTCCCCAAAACCCGACTCGCATGCCGACCCAACGCGGATGACGGAAACGTACGAGCCTATATAGGCCAAAGGCGAAGAGCAACCCGGCCGCGACGAACTTGATCTCAGAGTGCGGAAAATGCGGTTCAGCGAGACTCGCGGCGGCGACGACGATGCCGATCGAAGCCGCGTGCCCGAGTCCGATCGGCAGCACAGCGCCGAGCACCGCACGAAGGCTTTTCTCTTGCATGCCGAGTGCCACGGCGAAGAGCCAGCCCATGCCGGGGTTGATGCCGTGGAAACATCCGAGCAGAAAAAGGATGAGCCACGGCCACAGGTCGTGCATAACCTTCCCTTAGGTCTTTTAGCCTACCTAACGAAGCGGACTTACTTCTTGGGCCAGTTGCAAGTACTGATGGACGAAGGCGATCGCCATGCTGCCTTCACCCACGCCGGCGGCGACGCGCTTGACGGATCCCGCCCGGATATCGCCCACGGCGAAGATCCCGGGGACGGAAGTCTCGACCAAATAAGCGTCGCGACTCCCCGCCCAACGACCGGACTTGAGGACGTCGGCGCCGGTCAGCACGAAGCCGCGCGAGTCGCGCGCGATCTCTTGGGGAAGCCAGTCCGTATCGGTGTCCGCCCCGATGAAGACGAAGAGGGCCGACGTATTCTTGCGAGTGGTCGCGTGCGTTTCACGATTGGCGATGTCGATCGCCTCGAGATGATCGCCGCCATGCACGCCGACCACTTCGGAATGCAGCTCCGTCCGGATGTTGGACTTCGTGTTCAGCTGCTCGATGAGATAGTAAGACATGCTTTTGGCGAGCGAACTGCCGCGTACGAGCAGCGTGATCGACTTCGCATGGTTGGCGAAGAAGAGCGCTGCCTGGCCGGCCGAGTTGCCCGCGCCGATGATGTAGATATCCTGGCCTTGGGTCGAGCTCGCTTCGCTGCGCGCAGCGCCGTAGTAGATGCCCCGTCCGGTGAGACGATCGGCGCCTTCGATCGAGAGTTTCCTCCATATCACGCCCAGCGCGAGGATGATGGTGTGCGCGCGCAAGCTCTCGCCTCCATCAAGTGCGATGGCGGTGGCGGCGGCATCGATCGCTTGCACGGTCCGGGTCACCACGATTTCCGCACCCAGGCGCTTGGCTTGTTGCAGCGCGCGACTGGCGAGCTCGTCTCCGGAAACGCCCACGGGAAAGCCCAGGTAATTCTCGATGCGCGATGACTGACCGGCCTGACCGCCGGGCGCGCGGCGCTCGATGAGCACGGTGCGCAAACCCTCGGATGCGCCGTAGGCCGCAGCCGCCATTCCGGCCGGTCCTCCACCGACGATCACGACGTCGTAATCGGCATGCACGGGCGCGACCGACAATCCCACGGCTCTCGCGATGTCGCGCGTCGAGGGAGCGTCCAACATCGTGCCGTCTTGCAGCCGCACGATCGGATAGCCCTTCGATCGCCCTTTGGCCACGGCGCTCGCGGCTGGATCATCAGGGGTCAGCCAGTCGAATGAGACCTGATTCCGGTGGAGGAAGTCGCGCAGCTCGTGACAGGCCGCGTCCCATCGCGGCCCGATGACCACTAACTCCGGAGGCGGCGGTTGCGCCGCGATGTCCTGAAGACCCTCGATGCGGTCTAACGCAGCGGCGCCTACGGTCGCAGAGATCTCGGGCGCGGTTGCGGCTAGCGTATGGAACTCCTTCGGTTCCACGCGAATGACCCGCGAGGGCTCCACCGCGCGAAGGGCGGCGAGAAACGGCGTGTTGAGCGCCACCGGAACCTCGCCGAAGAGGTCACCCGGTTTGCGGACGCCGACCACGCGCTCGACACCCTCGACGACTTTCGTCACCTCCAGCGTGCCCTCGACCGTGATGATAAGCGCGCGCCCTTCGCCCTCGTGCACGACGTACTCACCCGCAAGCACGTGGATGTCGGCCACGCTTTTCGCAAGATACTCGAGCTCGCGTTCGCCGAGTTTAGCGAAAAGCGGGAGAGCGCGTAATTCAGCGATTGTGATCATCGAGGATCAGGCGCGCACGGCGGCGCTCACGCCTGCGCGCAGCTGCTGCATGTAGCTCGAGGTGCCCGGGTCGGTCAGGTCGCTCAGATCGCACGGCATCGCCGCCGCGTCGCGAAAGGCCGCGGGTGTGAGAATATCCCCCGGTGGGATCGGCACGAGATTGCGCAAAACGATGTCGCAGCGCCCCACCCAATCGACCGCAACATCCTTCCATTTCTTGCCCGGCTCGGTTGCGACCATGACCGAGACCTTCGGCGCGATCCATTCAAGCGCAGTCGTTCCCTCGATCACGACGCCGCGCGCGCCCTTCCCGGCGAGATGATCGATCGCGCGCTGCACCGCGTCGGGCGCGCCCGAGCGCAAAGCGATGACCCATGCAACGGCGACAGCTCCGGCATTGGAGAGCCGCCACGTGTCGGTGTTGGGTTTGTGGATGGCACCCTCGTGGATGATCAGCCGGCTTGGGATCTTGGCGGACACCGTCTCGCACACGCCGCACGAGGCGCCGCGCCCGCAAATGCCGGCAGCCTCGGCCACAGCAAGAGCGGAACGGCCATGATCGTGGGCGGGATCGCGTTCGCCGTCGGCGACCGTCAGCTTGATCCCGCCGTAGCCCAGCCCATCGAGCGCGCGCAGCGCGACTTCGCAGGCGAGCGTCTTGCCCACGCCTGAGTGCGGGCCACCGACGATGACGATGTCCATTGGTGGGGTGGGTTCTTGGAGCGCCCGGAATGCTCCCGCGACGCTTGGCGCGTTGCGTGCCGCTGTCCGGAGGCGCCCGGCTTACCGGGAAGGAGTTGTCGGCGTAACGAATTGGAAGGTTGGCGCAGAATCCTCTCGCCCTTGGGAGACCAGATGCGAAGAGCGTTGATAGCTATCGGCGCGGCGGCTATGCTGGCGCCGTCGCGCGCATGGGCTGGCGACGTTGCTCAAATCGACGCGCCGCCGCTGGGCATCGTGCCGACCACGGCGACGCTCTCGCAGATCCTCAAGGAGCATGAAGCGGCGGTTGGGCGGCTCGCGCCAGGCACG
>DATNNM010000006.1 GCA_035601835.1 Candidatus Tumulicola sp.
CCCGCCGTTCCAAGCCGATAATCATGATTTCTATCTCTCTGGCAGCATCGGCATCGTGTTGTTCCCCGAGGACGGAGCCAGCGCGGACGAACTGCTCGCGCACGTGGACGCCGCGATGTATCGCGCAAAAGAGGACGGTCGCAATCATTACAGTTTCTACAGCGAACAGATCGCCGCGCGCCTGCGAGAACGGCAGGCGATCCAAGAAGGCCTGCGCTTGGCGCTCGCGCGCGAGGAGCTGATCCTGCACTTTCAGCCGGTGGTGGACATCCTCACGCGGCGCGTCGTGGGCGCGGAGTCGCTGATACGCTGGAACCGGCCGGACGGTCCCGTCGCCGAGCCGGCGGAATTCCTCACGGTGGCCGAAGAGACCGGACTCATGATACCGATCGGTCAGTGGGTCCTGCGGGAGTCGCTGAAGCATTCGACCTGGCTGTGCGCAGGCCGGCCGGGCTTTCGGCTCAGCGTGAACCTGTCCACCTCACAGTTCCTAGATCCTGACTTCTTCGAACGTCTGACGAGTGCGTTGCACGAGACCGGCGCCGATCCGCGCAACCTCGCGATTGAGATCACCGAAAGCGTTGCGCTGCAGGATCCGGAGGCGGCACAGATCACGTTGAGCCGCTGCCGCGAGCTCGGCGTGCGCGTGGTGCTCGATGACTTCGGCACCTTTTACTCGTCGCTCGCATATCTCAAGAAGTTGCCGGTCGACGCGATCAAGATCGACCGGCTCTTCGTGCACGGCCTGCCGGACGAGCACGACGACTGCGCCATTGTGAGATTGATCATCGCGTTGTGCATTAGTCTCGGGCGCGAGGTGATCGCCGAAGGCGTCGAAACCGAAGAGCAGGCGCGCTGGCTGACGGAGAACGGCTGCTCTGTCGGCCAGGGCTACTTGTTCGGCAGACCGGTCCCGGCAACGCAATTCTCCCGTCCGGTTTAGCCCCGGCTCTTTTCTACCCGAACGAGATGCCGGCTTTTTGCACTTCCTGATAGGGCAGCATCCACACGAGCGACTCGTCGTGTAAGTCCACGACTTGGATGCGGTTGCCGAACGGGTCGTGGAAGTCGCAGCGGAAGCCGGGGATCAGCTTGATGCCGTATTTCTTGGTGAGCTTGTCGCGGACTTCGGCGATCTGCCGCTCGTCGCGCACGAGGAGGCCGAAGTGGCGCGTGCGGTCCGGCTGCATGCTTTTGACTTCGAACATGGCGAGAAACTGATGCGCGCCGAGCTGGAAGAAGGCGTCGCCCTCTCCCTCGTCCTGCTTCCGGAGATTGAACACGTCTTCGTAAAAGGCGACCGCCTTCTCGATGTCGGTCACCTCGATGGCGATGTGGTTGCAACCGTACACATGGACGCTCATGGCTCTTCTCCCCCGGCTCCCGACTACCGTGAAGCTAGTCGGGCGGCGCTTCCCAGACCAGTTCGGCGATGACGAACACCAATTGGATGTCCTTTTGCTCGAGCGGGGCCGGAGGCGGCTTAAGCCGCCTCACCTCGCCCGATATCACGCAGATCGAGTCGTTCAGGAATCGATACTTCTCGTGGCTCGCGATGTGCCACGCGGCCCCGACCACTTGACGCCGCCCAGGTGGGTACGTGCGGCCGTACCCCTGGTAGTCCACCATGATGAGAGCGCCATCGTCGGTCTCGATGAAGCCTTGCATGTTCATGGCGAACGTCTGATCAGTGCGTCGTCGCGGATGATTGCCGGCTCGGAATCTCCCTGCGATGGTGCCCTCGCAGCGTCCTTCCGCGAAATAGTAATGATGCTCCTCAGTGCCGCCGGGAGCGGTCAGTTCGACGTCCCAACCGTCCGGATAGATGAAGCGCACCGTGTAGAGTGGTCGAAGCTGCATGTCGCCGCCCTCAGTCCGTTCGCTACGTAGGATTTGTCGAGCCGACGTTCAAATGCCCGCATCCCCCGCTTTAGCAGCTGTAAAAAGGAGATGCATTGGCCATGGCTGTCGCAACCGGTACTAAGGTCATCCCGATCATCAGCTCAGGCACCGCGGGCCCGCTTGGGGCCACGCATCTTCCGAGACTGTGGGCCAAGCTCACGCTCGGCAACCATACCGCGCTTCCCGAAGGGCACGATTATTGCGGTAAAGGGTTCGACCAGTTGACGATCTCCGATCTCGGCCTCGAGCGAGACAAAGTCATCGCATACGTGAAGACCAGCAAGCCGACGTACATCGAGTTCGAAGCCTGGGTGCGCACGAACGGCAAGACCGACAAAGAGACGATTCGAAAGCATAACGAGGCCGTTCTGGGTTACAAGCACGGCGACGAAACGGTCAAAGAGATCCAAAAAGAGATCGGGCTCAACGATCCCGGCGTGCGCGACGCGGTCACGCTGAACATCCTCGAGGATCTCAACGACCTCCACGCGCTCGTGACCCGCTGACGCAGAAAGAGGTTTTGGACCCATGTATATCTCCGTCGTGACCCTCTACGTCAACGATGTCGATCGGGCGATCGATTTCTACACCAAAAAGCTCGGCTGGGAAAAGACCATGGATGTGCCGATGGGAGAGGGCATGCGCTGGGCGACCGTGGCGCCAAAGGGCGCGCAGACCGCCTTCACGCTGACGAAGGGCGCCCCGGGCTGGTCGCCTGACAAGGTCGGCGGCTCCACCGGCATCGTCATCGAAGTCGACGACGTTTACCAAACCCACAAGCAGCTCAAGCAGAACGGCGTCGAGTTCAAGGAAGAGCCGCGGACGGAACCATGGGGCGGATACGCGGTATTCAAGGACTCGGAAGGCAACGAGCATGGGCTGCACTCGTCAGTGCCGGCAGGCGTCAGCACCAACTAGCGCCGCGCCGGACTCGCTGGAGTCGTCGCTACTTCACGATCGATACTTCGACGCGACGGTTCAGCGCCCGCCCTGCGTCCGTGGCGTTGTCGGCGACCGGACGCGTCAAACCGTAGCCCTTTGCCGTCAAGCGGTTCGCGGCGATGCCGTGCTGCGTCAGCCACGTCACGACGGAGTGTGCGCGAGCGAGCGAGAGCCCGAGATTGTATGCCGCGCCGCCTTGGTTATCGGTGTGCCCGGCGATGATCCAACGCGACGACGGCGCGCTCTTGACGAGTTGCAATATCTCGGTGAGCGACGCAAGACTATCAGGGCGCAGCTTTGCAGACGCCGTATCGAAATGGATGCCGTAGATCGCGACCGTTCCATTTTGCTGGATCTGCTGTTTCAGATCGGCAACCGTTTCTTTGTGCCGCTTCAATTGAAAGTGTGCCGTGCCGTGTTGCCCGGCCGGGAGATCGAGGAGCTGGACCGCGCTGTCATATCCCACCGCGCTTGCACCGACCGAGACCATGCCAGCCGGTACGCCGCGCAGCGTGCAGTAGCCGTCGTTGCCCGTCGTAGTTGTGATACCCGCGGCGAAAACGCTGGTTTTCGCGATCGGTTTTAGCGTTGCGGCATCGACGACATCGCACGAAATCGTGACGGCGTAGCGCCAGGGGCCCGGATTGACCACGATGCGCGCGAAGTCGACCGCGTAGCCGTCGGGTGCACCGGTGGTCGGATCGTCGAACAGCAGATTGACGGTGCCTGAACGCAGGATCGGCCAATACTCCGGCAGCAGCTGCAGCGTCAGGAGCTTGCCGATCGGCCCGGTTTGATTGAGCTGATTGATCGTGTCTTCGAAGTTCGGAATGCGCGTTCCGTTGAGCGTCACTTGGAAATGCGAATGGAACACCACCGGCTGAAAGTCGTCGAGGAACACCTGAAGGAAGACCTTGTGAATCGTGTTCGGCAGCGCGCCGACGGCGAGCGGGATCGCTTGCGGCAGGTTGTCGGGGCGATGGCTGCAGCCAGAGTAGCCGTCGGCTGGGCGCGTGTGGATGTATTGCTCGGTCACGCCGGTGCCCAGCATGCTGCGATCGGTTCCCGGCGCGGCGCCGGGCCGCGAAGCGCAAATCCACGGATGCGCCGGCGTCGATTCGCCTGAGAACGGCGTGAAGTGCGCCGGCCAGCCGAATCCAAGATTGTCGATCGAACCGGTTCGCACGACGAGCTCGGCCTCGCGCCCATTGACGACCCGATCGTACTGCTTTTCCCAACCCGGCGGAAGTCCGGGCGGCGGCGTTGGGATTGTCGCCGGGGGTGTGGGCGTCGCGGTTTGTACCGGCGACGCACTCTCGGTCGGTGAGGCTGTCGTGCCTTCCGTTGGCGATTCGGCCGGGGCGGGCGATCCGCTCTCCGCCGGCGACGCGGTCACCGCTGGTGCGGGAGAGATTTGCGCGACCACCGCCGATGGGCTAGCCGACGGCGTTTGCTCGCCGGTCTGGTTCGATTTCGCGCAGCCGGCTACGGCCGTCGCGACGATGAGGATGGCGAAAGCAGTAATGATCGACCGATTATACATCACTGAATCCCTTACATGCGAAGTATGGATAGGCCCATCCTGCCATGCGCTAACCCGGCCGAAAAGCCTACGGCGTTTGACTTCGAGAGTAGTTGGGTTTTATCCAAGGAGCCGTCGTAGGTCGAACCGAACAGAGGTAGTACCGTGCGACGACCGCGTTTGTCCCACGGCTTCTGATTTTATTGCTTGATTGTGATGTTCATTCTGCGGGGGCCGGAATAAAGCATCGACACGCTTATGAGGGAGCTTGACTTGAGAAGACTATTCCTAATCCTAGCGCTACTCGCGCTCGTCGCGGTGACCGTTCCGGCCACGTCCAAGGCGGCAGGCTTTACCTTCGGAAATGTTGAGGTGCAAGTTACGCTTGTAGGCACCTGCGGCGTGAGCAACAGTTCATTAAATTTCGGGCTGCAGGCATACAACCCGGGCTTCACCCCCGACATTCCCGGGGTGGGCAGCGTTGACGTCATCTGCTCGAGCGGCACAAGCTATTCCGTCGACCTTAGTCAGGGCGCGCACGCGGTTGGTTCACCGTCTCAACGGCGGTTGTACTTCAACAGCGGCGGGGTCGGCCCGCTGGCAGTAGACAACTTCATCAACTACGGTCTCTACAGCGATGTGGCGCACAACCACGTTTGGGGCCTTTGCTGCAACGGCTCGAGTATCGCCGGATTCATCGGTAACGGGGCGATTCAGCACCAACCCCTGTATGGCTTGATCCCGGCGGGCTCGATGACTGGTCAAGCGCCGGGCACGTATACGGACACGGTCATCGTCTTCGTCTCGTTCTAGACGGCCCCGGGGCGGGCGTGCCCGGCACGCCCGTTCGGTCGAAAGCCACCATGCGAAACGTCATAGCGCATCTTGGGACGCGACTGCTGATCTCGTGTGCAGCTGCGACTGCGGCGATTTGGCCGGCTTGCGCGCTCGCCGCCGGCTTGCAGATCATGCCGCTTCGCGCCACGCTCACTCCTTCCAATCTGACCGCGGCATTCACGTTGACCAACGGGACCGGGGCGCCGGTGCTCATGCAATTGCACGCCAAGCGCTGGACGCAAGACGGCGGCAAAGATCGGCTCGACGACACCGACGAGCTGCTAGCAGCGCCGCCGATCTTCAACATGGTGCAGGGCGCGACGCAAATCATCCGCGTCGGGTCGCGCCACCCGGTCGCGGACCCCGGGGAACGGACGTATCGGCTCATCATCGCGCAGGTGCCGACGAAAGTGAATAACGTCAGGGGCGTCAGTTTTGTGACGACCCTGAGCTTGCCGATCTTCGTGGAGCCTGCAACCGTGCTGCGCGGGCCGAGCCTCGAGTGGACGGCCAAGACGGTCGGTCGCAGCGAGATAAGTTTGCGTGTCGAGAACAAGGGCGACGAGCACGCACACATCGCTCGTTTGATCATTTATGGCGACATCGGCCGCACGCAGACGCTGTACGAATCTACACCGGGAGCCTACGTGCTGGCGGGCCAATGGAGCAGTTGGCGGGTCAACCCCACAAGGCCGCCGGCCGGCAGCGCCGTCATCATAGACGCCGTCCTGGACACCGGTGCAACTCTACGCGCAGTCGCTTCTCTCAGATAAGATGGTACGTCCGGCAGCATGGGCGTGTGCGCTCGCTCTCGCGCTGGCATTCGCACCATCGCCGGGGCGCAGCGCAGTCGATGCATCGTCGCCGCTCATCTGCGCGGTGACCGTCAACGGCAGCGCCGTGAGCCAGGGTGCGATCGTCTTAAAAGAGCCCGAAGGCACGCTGCTCGTCCGCTTCGACGATCTGCAATCATGGCGCGTGATCCCGCCGCGTAGCCGCATCGTCACGCGCGACGGCGCCGCGTACGTGCCGGTTACCTCAATTCCCGGATGGCGCGTCACGTTAGACGCTGCAAAGCTCATCCTGGACATCACGGTGCCCGTTGCGGAGCTGCTGCCCACCACCATTGACCTGTTTGGTTCCCGCGCATCTCCCCAAGCCGGCACGGGAGCGTTCTTCGACTACGACGTCCACGAGCACACGCAAGCCGGCACGCCGTCGACCTTGGGGGCGCTCTTTCAATTCGGGGTCTCAGGCGGCGGCAGCGTCGCCCTCGGGAGCCTCGCCGCCACGAATTTCGGCGGCCGTTTCCACACCATCCGCCTCGACACCACGTGGCAGCACGACTATGTCGATTGCCGCACGTCGCTGCGGATCGGCGATGCGCAAAGCGGCCTCAATGCCTTTGGCGGCGGCATCCATTTCACGGGCGTGCAACTCGCGACGAATTTCGGCACCGACCCGTATTTCCGGACGTTTCCGACGCCGAGCATCCAAGGATCGGCAAACCAGCCTTCGTTGGTCGACATCTACGTGAACAACGCGCTCGTAGCGAGCCAGAATGTCGGCGCCGGCCCCATCGCGCTCACGCAGCTGCCGGTCGTCACCGGGGCGGGCCAGGTGCAGTTGGTCGTCACCGACGTGCTTGGCCGGCGCCAGGTCGTGACCGAGCAATACTACGCAAGCCCGATGCTGCTCAAGCGCGGCCTCTCGGACTATTCGTACGAAGCCGGCTTCGAGCGGCGCAACTACGGCACCGCGTCCGGGGACTACGGCCCGTATGTGGTCTTGGGATCGGAGCGGCTCGGAATCAGCGACAGGCTGACTGGAGAAGCGCACGGCGAATTCTCCAAGGGACTGCATATGCTCTCGATCGGCGCCAACGTCGCGCTCGGCAGCGCGGGCGTGCTGAGTGCGGCCGCTGCCGAGAGCGGATCGGCTGCGGGAAACGGTTCAGGTTGGGTACTCGGCTACGATTACGCGGGCCGGGGCTTTGGGTTCGGCGGGCGCGTGCAGGTCGATAGCGATCGCTTCCGTCAAGTTGGTTACGAGACCAGCACACCGATCAAGCGTCAAGAACAGGCGCAGCTGTCGTTGCAGGTCGGCCGGCGAGCGGTCCTCACCGCCTCCTACACCGCGCAGGTCGCGGGAAACGACGTGTCGGTGAAAATCGGGACGATCAACATCTCCGAGCAGATCGGGAGGGCGAGCCTCGTGGTGCAGGGCCTCAAGCAACTCGGCAGCCCCGCGCCCCCGCTTGCCTCCGTCTTCTTTGTCCTGCCTATCGACTCGAGGCATTCGGCCACGGCGAGCATGCAATTGCAGGGGAATCAACGGGAGGAACAATTCGAATTCCAGCAGGGCCTCCCGCCGTCGGCTGTCGGGATGGGCTACCGCATCCGTACGCAGGAAGGCGAGACGCATCAGAGCGACGGCATGCTCACGTTCCAAGGCCAGGCGGGTTCGCTGACGCTTGAGTCTTCGAATTATGGTTTTGGGCAGTCGAATGACGTCGACGTGTCCGGCGCAGTCGCGCTGCTGGCCCGGCACGCATTTTTCACGCGTCAGATCACGGCCAGCTACGGTTTGGCCGAGGTGCCTGGCTACGCGGGCGTTCGCGTCTATGAGAACAACCAAGAGATCGGAAGGACGAATCGCTACGGCGTCGTCGGGTTGCCCACGCTGCTCCCCTACCAAGCCAATACGGTCGCGCTTGAAGCAAGAGACCTGCCGATCACGGCCAACGTTCAAAACGCGAAAATCATCGCCGTGCCATACTTCCGGAGCCCTGCAATCGTGCGTTTTGAAAGCCAGCCGCCCGGCGGCGCCTTGGTCCGCATCGTCGACGCGGACGGCAAGCCGCTCCCCGCGGGCGCCGTCTTAAAGTCGCTGAGCGGCTCGGGGGAATGGCCCGTCGCCGAGGACGGTCAAGTGTATCTTTTGGGTGTGCCGGGTGCCGAGATGCAGCTTGCGGCGATTGTCGGGGCATTGACATGTCATGTGACGATCAAGCTGCCGCGAGATCTGAGTCAAATCCCAAATCTCGGAACCGCCGTATGCCGCTGACCGATGGTGGAGATGAGGGGACTCGAACCCCTGACCCCTTACATGCGAAGCAAGTGCTCTACCAGCTGAGCTACATCCCCACGGGGTCCAAGAAGAAAGTTTACCATAGGGCGCACCCCCGGAGCAATGCGCGCGTTAGCCGCCGGGGTCCACCACCAGTATCTTTGTGACCGCCTTGATGAAACGGCCGCGGGTCGCGTCGCCCTGAACGACGAGCTCTGCGATTCCGTCTGCAGGCGCGCGGGCGTCCTCGATGTAGGCGAGCAGAATCGTCTTGCCGTTGAAGTCCGACTCGAACTCGGGAAACGCGACCAGCGCCGGCGATCCGCTCACTCCCCAAACGAGAGCGTATGCGCGCTTCGACGTGCTGAGGCCGCCCACGTCGCGCGGCTGCGCCAGCGCGATGACGTCGCGTAGCGTCGCGCCGGTGAAGGTGTGGAAGCGATTCCGGCCATCCGCGTCGGCGACGCGCAGCGTCAACGACGAGCGTTGAAGCCGCTGCAATTCCTTGAGCGTGAGCATGGTCGGCACGCCGACCGCACCGGCGATTTCGATGACGCTGCCGGGCGGCGCGTTCACATTGGTCGATGCGGGCTGCGTCATGGCGGGCACGGCCGTCGGATAGATCGCCGGCGTCGCTGTTTGGGGCGCCGCAACCGACGACCTCGGCGTCGGCAGCGCCGGTAAGGTCGTGACGGAAACCACTGGGCTTGGTTCTGCCGCGCGCGCGAATGCCGGAGTGCCATCGTGGGGCAGCGCGAAGCCGGCGGTCAGCCCGGCAAGAGCCGCTGCCGCGAAGAGTCCCGTGACGAGTCTGCTCATGGCGTTACCTCGTGGGAAGACGGGTTATGACGCAAAGCCGTGCGTCTTGAGCCAGCGGATCACGACGAAGCGCGAGCGCTCCGCGCAATCAGTATGGTTCGCTTCGATCAATTCGAAAGTCTTCGGCTCGCTTGCCTCGTCGAAGAGCAACCGCGTCGCAGACGGCGGAACGAGCGCGTCACTCGATGCGGCGACGACGAGCAACGGCTTCGGCGCGAGATCGGCGATTCGCGACGTGAACGTGTCCATGAGCTCGGTGATCTCTTTCGAGCTCGCGCCGTCGACGTAGGCCGCGCGGTTGGAAAGGCCGGAAAGAAGGCCTTCTCCGGAAAGATGTTGCGCGCGCCTCATCGCGGTGCTCATCGCGATGACGCCGGACACGAGCGGTGAGCGAAGGCCTATGCTGATCGCGACAGCGGCGCCCATGCTGTGGCCGCCGATGACGATGCGTCGGACATCCGGCATGGCTTTCGCGTACGCCACCACGTCGAGCGCGTTCACGATGAGGTCTGCAGCTTTCGCCAGCGGCAGCGAACTCGCACCCAGTTTGTGACCTTGAAAATCAAATGCCAGCACGACGTATCCTTCCGCGGCCAGATGATAGGCGAGCGGATCGACGTTGTGCTTGCCGGATGAATAGCCGTGGCAGAGGATGACGCACGTCGCCGCGCGGTTTGTGTGGTAGAGAAGTCCGCGTACGACGCCGTCGGCGCTGGTCACGGAGATCGGATCGATTCGAATGCCCGATAGGTCGCGGATGCGCACCATCGGGCTACTTCGTTGCCGATTGCCTTTGCAATGTCCTCGCGGCGGCAGCGCTGTCGCGAAAGATGACGACGCTACACGGATCCTGTCGAAACGTGAACGGGAAAGCGGAGATGATGTCAAGGCCGATAACGCCGCGGGCGCGCGTGCCGTCCGCGTTGAGCGGCAGCGACTCGCGTGTCGGCGCGGCGCTGACGGAGTTGAGGCGAAGGTCACCGATCTGGAGGGTGTCAAGGGCGTCGAAGCGGCTGCGCGATGCGTGCAAGTCGAGGGCAAAAACGCTGAGCTGTCCGTCGACGACGACGGGCAGAAACACCAGGCCGCCGCGGACCGAACAAGGCACAGCGGTCGAGTCAACTGCTGCCGGCCACAATTGCGGCGACGGCGGTACGGCGTTTGGAATGCGAGGCACCAAGGGAGGCGTAGTGTGGGAGATCCCGCGCGCATCCTCCGGCCGTGAGAAGGGAGGCTTCAGCGGCGCAAAGGTCTGGGGTGGCGAGGGCGCCGGCGTCATCGGCGGCATGTACGGACCCATGCCAGGTGGGAGATCGCCGCGCGCAGGCGGGGAAAAGGCGGCGACGGCTGCCCCGATGGAGATCGCGACGACCGCGAAGGCGACGCGCCCGCGCTTGATCACGGCGCGGGAGTTCGGGGAACGGACCTAAAGGTCCGTTGCTACGCCTACGGGGCCGGGGCCACCACCACCGAGCCGTTCTTCGAGTGCACCGTGATCTGCGCACCGCCACCGCCCACCGCAAGCGACAGCGCGTGGGGGCGCAAGAAGCGGATGTCCGCGGCGCTCGGATCAAAATAATTGGTGACGGTCCCACCGTCGCTCTGCGCGTCAACCGTCGCGCCGATGCCCGGTCGCAGCGTCACCTTCACGAGCCCTTGTCCTGAGAAGATCCGATACGCGCCGGCTCCGACGCCGTTGAAGGTCCAGTCGACGTCGCCGCGCAGATCGACCACCTCGGCGTGATCCAAGCCGGCCGACGACTGCATGGTCACGCGCCCAAAAGCCGTCTCGATGTGCACGTTGCCGGAAAAGCCGCGAACGTCGACGTTGCCGCTGATCGTGCGGACGAGCCCGTGACCGGTCACGTTGCGCAGCGTGACGTCGCCGCTGTCGCTGACGATCACGAAGGGACCCCCGACGCGATCGAGCGTCACCGGGCTCGCCCCTGCGTTGATGAGCAGCGCCTCGACGTGATTGGGCACCTCGACGTTCATGTCGCCGCCGGAATTTTCGAGCGCGATGCCGTGCGCGCCGTCGCGAACACCCGGCAGGTTGAAATTTCTCCCCGGCAGCGTGAAGAAGCGCGGGCCGGCCGAGCTGCGGTTGCGGCCCATCTGCCGCGGCAAGACGATGCGGCCGACGGCCTGGCGCGACACGTTGAAACGGGAGATCTGAACGCCCGGCGGATTGCCGGGCACACGAACGCCGCCGAAATCCCCAGGCGTGATCGTGATGGCGCCGCTGCCTTTCGAGTGGATGGTCACGACCGGTGGTCCGTCGGTGAGGCGTGCGAGGTCGGCGTTGGCGGAAACCAATACCGTGGTGACCGTGGCCGCGGCGGCGAGGAGACTTGCGAGGATCTGCGAGTGTTTCATGCTGATACAAAGGGCGGTGAGCTGCCCGCTCCCGCTCCCTTCACACTACCCTCAGCGGCGCGCTGCCACATGAACGCACCGTGAGCCGCGTGTGAGCGCGGTGTGAGAAGCCCGTGGGCGTTCACTGGGCGTCCCCCTCAGGATCGAGGGTCAGCGTCGGCAGGCGTACGGAGAACGTCGTCCCCCTGCCGACCTCGCTCTTGATGTCGATCTCACCGCCATGCGCGCGCACGATGTTGCGGACGACGGCCAGGCCCAGGCCCGTCCCTTCGACCGCCCGCGAGCGCGCGGGATCAGCCCGATAGAAACGATCGAAAACTTGCGGCATGGCGTCGCGCGGGATGCCTGGGCCGGTGTCGGCGACGTCAAGCAGCGCATGGGCGTTCTCGGAACGCATGGAGACCTGCACGCCGCCTGATTCCGTGAATTTGATCGCGTTTTCGGTGAGATTGGTGACGAGCTGGCGGAGCAATCCCGGCTCGCCCATGACGTACGCGTCGCCGTCGCACTCAGCGCGCAGCGACAGACCCTTCGCCTCGGCCTGCGGGCGCAACGCCGCGGTCGCGTCGGCCACGATCGGCCGGAGATTCGTGGGCTCGAGCGCGAGCGCGTGGAGGTTGTCGGTCTTGGCCAGCGTCAGCATCGCGTTGATGACCCTGGCCATGGACGCGCTCTCGCTGCGGATCGCTTCAAGCGCCTCTTTTCGGACGGTCTCGTCTTTATCGCCCCAGCGCAAGAGCATTTGCGCGTTGCCGTTGATGACCGTCAGCGGCGTCTTGAGTTCGTGCGATGCGTCGGATATGAAGCGCCGCTCTCGCGCGAATGCCGCTTCCAAGCGCGATAACATCTCGTCAAAGCGCGCCGCCAGTATGCCGAGCTCATCGGTGCGTCCCTGCCAATTCAACCGCTTCGTCAGATCGTCGCCGCCGATCTCTTGCGCCGAACGGGCGATTTCGTTGATGGGGCCGATCGCCGTGCGCGCGAGCCAAAAGCTCGCAGCAGCGATCAGCGCTATCGCAGCCAGATACGCCGCGATGAGCAACGTCGCAAACGTGGCCAGCGTCTGGCGGACAGAATCCAATGACTCGGCGACATACACCGTCGCCAGCGGCGCAGCGCCGCTGCGGATCACGTGCCAATGCGCCAGGACCGTGCCCACGGGGGTGTCGGCGATCCCCCAACTCCCGTTGACGCCCTCCGGAGGACTCCACGGGCGATAGCCGGTCGTCGGCAGGTCGTATCCGGCGAGATTGCTGCTCGCGCCGATGCGCGCGCCGCGCGCGTTGAAGGCCTCGATGTACAGCCCCGGTCCCGCGAGCGCGTCGAGTTGCGCCTCGTCGGACAACAGCGTCACCGCCGAGACCGGTCCAAAGGGCCCGTTGCTGCCGGCCCGCGCGATCGCCTCCACCTGCGCGGCGACGCCCTCCACGCGCAGCGCCGCCGACTTGAAGATCACGATGTCGGCGCCGTAGTAGACCACGCCTGCGAATACGGCCAAGAGCAGCGCGACCGCGCCGCCATACCAAACGATCAGGCGCCAGCGCAGGCTCTTGAAGAAGGGCAGGGTGCTCGCAGCGTCAGGCGCGGAGCGCGTAACCGACACCCCTGATCGTCTGGATCAACTTTTCGGCGGCGCCTTCGTCGACTTTGTTGCGCAAGTAGCGGATATAGACGTCGATGAGGTTGGATTCCCCGAGGAAATCCGAACCCCAGACGCTGTTGAAGATCTCGTCGCGAGTGTGCACTTTGTTCGGATACATCATGAGGAATTCAAGCAGCGAGAATTCTTTGGCGGTGAGGCTGACGTGCCTGCCGCCGCGCGTGACCTCATGCGTGTCGCGATTGAGCGACAAGTCTTTGAGCGCAAGCACGCGCTCGGACGGCTCGCGCTCGCGCAGCTGAACGCGGATGCGCGCCAGCAGTTCTTCGATGGAGAAGGGTTTGGTGAGGTAGTCGTTCGCGCCGGTGTCGAGGCCGGTGATGCGATCGGGGACCGCGTCCTTGGCGGTCAGCATGATGATCGGAACGGAGGAGTGTTTCCGCACGCGCCGGCACACTTCGAGTCCGTCGATGCGCGGCAGCAAGAGATCGAGGATGATCAGATCGGGGCCCTTGAGCGCGCGTTCGATGGCGCTTGCGCCATCGCCGCACACCTCCACCTCAAAGCCTTCATGCTCCAGCTCTAAGCGGAGCACTTTGGCGATTTGGACGTCGTCTTCGACGATGAGGATCTTGCGCTTGACGTTATCGGCAGGGTGCGCCTGCGTGAATGATTGCGACATTGCGGTGGTGCTCCTGTCGTTCCAACCGACGGGTGGTTAGCACTATAGACCTCAAGCATACCGGGGCACCCGGTGGACCGCATTAAGATAAGGTGAGATGTCCGCGAGAGCGCAGAACTTCCCCTTGTGTTGAGGCTTTTCGCGGGTATCGAGATCGATGACGCGGTTCGCACGCTTGCGGCCGACGCGATCGCAAAGCTGCAGACGTCGGCGCTGCCGGCGCGCTTCGAGCGTCCGGAAAAGATGCACGTCACGCTTGCGTTTTTGGGCCGCACGCCGCCCGAGAAACTGCGCGCAGTCGAGGAGGCCCTTGCGAACGCGGCAGCGGCGGAAGGGCGGTTTTCGCTGATGTTCGATCGCGTCGGCGCGTTCCCAAACGAACGCCGCCCGCGCGTGCTATGGCTGGGGTGCTCGCGCGTTGACGAAAATTTCGGGGCGTGCGCGCGCCGCGTGCGCAGCGCCTTTGCGACGCTTGGCTACGACTTCGACGCCGAGGCCGTCGCGCACGTCACCCTGTGCCGCGCGAGACCGCCGCTCCGAGGGACGCCGCAGCTACAGATCGAGCAAGGCGTGCGTCTGGACGTCGAACATCTCACGCTGTTCGAGAGCATTCCAGAGGGACGCACGACGCGCTACGAGACCCGCGCCCGCGCACCGCTGCGACCTGCGTGACCGAGACCGTGGAGCAGGACCTTTAGGTCCTGCTGACTCCTGAACGCGAGGAGTTAGCGGGATCTAAAGATCCCGCTCCACAGTCTTTTCCGGAGCTAAAGCTCCGGCACTACAAAAACTGGTTTTAGGGGACGAAGTGAACGTCGGCCGGATCCTGCGGCGGCGTCTTGACCGAGACGAACTTGAGATGACCGGAGGTCTCGGTCAGTCCCGCGTGGTTCGTCCCCTTTGGGATCACGATCATCATGCCGGGTTTCAGCGTCACTTGATGATCCCCCAACCATTCGGTGCCGGTACCTTCGAGCACGATCTGCACTTCGTTCGCGTCAGCGTGATAGTGCTTGGCGGCCGTCCCCATCTGCAACGCGGTGGTCATCCCGTCCGCGACCACGAGCGTCTTCGAGCGCAAATTGGGGAACACGGTGCCCGGTGTCGGCATCGCGTCGGGAGTCATGGCAGCGAGATCGATCGCGGCGGGCTGAAGCGGCATCGCGGCGGCGCGGGCGGTAAGCGGCAGGCGTGCCAGGGCGAACCCCATGGCAAAGGCCAGCACGGCGACGACCACCGTGGGAACATGGCGCATACTCATGTGAACAAGTCCCTTTCTCAAGGACGACCTTGGTCGCCGAGCCTTGTTTTTCCCGAACGATTCTCCTCCAAAAACGAGCGGGAACGGGCGCAACCAAAACCGCCATCCCCTCGTTATAGCTGTAGACGCCGAGCCGCGCAGCGCACCCCGCGCGACGCGGCGTCGTTTTTTTCTCCAAGGACCGGACCTCGCCCGAGGCGGCGGCATGAAAAACAAGCCGGACCTTAAGGTCCGGCTCCACAAGCTCTTTAGGTCCGGCTCCACGATAAAGTCCAGCGATCCCGATACGGGGTCAACCGGGTCTACAGATCGGATCCCACGCCCTTAGGCGGCGGCGCGTTTCTCTTTCGCGAGCGCCAGGGCCCAGCCGGTGCTGGTACGCTTGCGCACCAGATACCCGCCTTCGGTCCGATCCAGGTACTCGAAACCGCTTGCGACGGCTTCCGCTAATGAATTGAAGATAAGTATGCCTTGCATCGTCGTTCTCCGGGTTATGCCCCTCCCGTATCTTCTTATACGGTAAATGCCCAAATAAAGTTAGCCGCCGGACGCCCTTTGGTTCATTTTAACGCGACCCTCATCACATTTCACGCTCCGAGGGGCCCTCGTAAAGGGACGCGAAGCCCTCTCGAACATGCCCTCCGAAGCACCGCTGGTTGAAACCGCGACCTTGATAAGCCGGGAGCCAATCGCTCCCGGTTTTTGGTGTGTGGGGCTGCGCAGTCCCCATATCGCGATGCGCGCGCGGGCAGCCCAATTCGTCGCGCTCGACGTGCCCGGCCAATTCGCGGTGCGCCTACCGCTCGGCATCTGGACGGTGCGTGGAGACGAATTCAGCCTGCTTTTCCGGGAGTGGGGCACGCGCACGACGCGCTTCGCCGCTCTGCCGCTCGGCGCGCGCGTCTCCTGCATCGGCCCGCTCGGCAACGAATTCTCGCTGCCGGCGGCGGGCTCGAAAGCGCTCATCGCGGCAGGCGGTATCGGCGTGGCGCCCTTTTGGCTGCTCGCGCGCAGTCTGCTTGCACTCGGCGTCGAAACCAACATGCTGCTTGGTGCGCGCACCAAAACGCACCTCGTGGGCGCGCAGTCCTTGCGCGAGCTCGGTGTTCCGCTGAAGTTGTGCACCGACGACGGCAGCGAAGGCTTCGCAGGCAGCGTGATCGATGCGTTGCTCGAGCAGCCCCGCCCGGACATCATCTACGGCTGCGGCCCGCCCGCGATGTTGCGCGCCTTGTGCGCGCACGCGACCCAGATGGACGTCGCGTGCGAGATCTCGATGGAAGAGACGTTCGGCTGCTCGATGGGAACGTGCTGGGGTTGTGTGGTTCGCGTGCGCCGCGGCTGCGGGCAAGGCACGGGCTATCCGCGCGCGCCGCACGAGACGCGCGACTACGACTTCGCGCGAGTGTGCGCGGACGGAACCGTTTTTTCTTCGGCGGACGTGCTGTGGACGGCGTAGATCTCAGCGTCGATATCGGCGGCGCGGTGTTGGCCAACCCGCTCATCGCGGCGAGCGGCTGCTACAATCGCGGCGCGGAGTACGGCCGTATCGTCGACGTCCGCGCCTACGGCGCCATCGCGCTCAAGAGCATCACGCGCGAACCTCGCCTCGGCAACGAGATGCCGCGCATCGCCAGCGCCCCCGCCGGATTGCTCAATGCCATCGGGTTGCAGGGCCCGGGCATCGAACACTTCCTCGCCAAAGATGCGCCGGAACTCGCACGCGTGCCGACCGCGGTCATCGCCAGCGTCGCCGGATTTTCAACGGATGAGTTCGCCGAGGTCGCCGCGCGCATGGATGGACTGCCCAACGTGGTGGCCATCGAGCTCGACGTATCGTGCCCAAACGTCGATCGCGAAGGCGAATGCTTCGGGGCCGACGCGCGAGCGACCGCGGCGGTCGTCAGCGCGGTCAAGCGGCGCGTGAAGCTGCCGGTCATCGCCAAGCTGACGCCTAACGTGGCCGATATCAAGCCGATCGCCCGGGCCGCCCAAGATTCCGGCGCTGATGCCCTGTCGCTCATCAACTCGCTGCGCGGCATGGCGATCGACGTCGAACGCGCGCGCCCGGTCCTGGCCAACGTCTCCGGCGGACTCACCGGCCCGGCGATCAAGCCTGTGGCGCTGCACCATGTGTGGGAGGCCGCGCAGGTGGTGACGATCCCGATCATCGGCATGGGCGGCATCGAGAGCGGCAGCGACGCGCTTGAGTTCATGTTCGCCGGCGCGAGCGCCGTCGCCATCGGCACGGCGAACTTCCGCGATCCGGAGGTCGCCGCCAAAGTCGGGGCTGCGCTGCTCGCCGAAACCGTCCGGCGCGGGTTTAAGAGCGTGCGGGCGCTCACGGGTCTCGCCAACCCGGGCTTCGCACGCGCGCGCTGGCCCGGCCCATGACGCAGCTGATCGTCGCGTTGGACGAGGCCGGCCTGGAAGGCGCCATGCGCATTCTCGACGCCACCGCGCCAGACGTCCGATGGTACAAGGTCGGCTACGAAGGGTTCTACGGCTACGGGCCGCGCATCATCGAAGAGCTGCACCAGCGGGGCAAGAAGATCTTCTTAGATCTCAAGCTGCACGATATTCCGAACACCGTGGCGGCCGGCGTCCGCGCAATAGCGCAGTATCGGCCCTCGTTCCTGACCGTGCACGCGGCCGGCGGTCAAAGCATGCTCGCCGCCGCTGTCGCCGCGCGCGATGAGGTCAACGCCGCGGGCGCCGGGCTCAAGCTCCTCGCCGTGACACTGCTGACCAGTCATTCTAAGGAAGATCTGCGAGACATCGGGGTGCTCAGGGAGCCGCACGAGCTCGTCAGCATCCGTTCCGGGCTGGCAGCTCAGGTCGGCCTCGATGGGGCGGTGTGCGCCGTCGACGAGGTGGCGATCGTGCAAGCGCGCGCCAATCCCGACTTCATCGTCGTGTGCCCAGGCATTCGTCCTGCCGGGTCCGATCCGGGCGATCAGCGCCGCGTGGCTACTCCAACCGCGGCGGTGCTCGCCGGGGCTGATTACATCGTCGTCGGCAGGCCTGTCACCAAGGCCGCTGATCCCGCCGCTGCGGCGCGCGGCATCCTCGATGAGATGGCGAGCGTGCACCGGCTGGGCGGTGCGGGCTCCTCGCCGTGACGCCGCAACAAGTGCTCGAGTTGCTCGAGCGGCGCGGCGCGATGCTCACCGGGCATTTCATACTATCTTCAGGTTTGCACAGCGATCGCTTCATTCAGAAGTTCCGCATCTTCGAGGACCCGCCGACCGCGGAGGCGGTTTGCGGAGCGCTCGCGGAGGCGCTAAGGCCTGCGAAGCCGCAGGTGGTGGTGAGCGCGGCGATCGGCGGCGTCATACCGGGCTACATCGTCGCCAGGCAGCTTGGGGTTCGCGATATCTTCGCAGAAAAGGAAGGCGGCAAACCGCTGCTGCGGCGGGGCTTTGCGCTTGCGCCCGGAGAGCGGGTGGCGGTGGTCGAGGACGTCATGACGACGGGCGTGTCGACGGGCGAAGTGATCGAGATCGTTGAAGCGGCGGGCGCGCTCGTCG
>DATNNM010000007.1 GCA_035601835.1 Candidatus Tumulicola sp.
GGCGGGTCGTCGTGCCGCGCACGATCGAGTCATCCACAAGCACGACCCGTTTGCCGGTGAGATTCGCGAGCAGCGGATTGAATTTTAGTTTGACGCCCTGCGCGCGCATGCGCTGATCCGGATTGATGAACGTCCGCCCGATGTAGCGATTCTTCATCAGGCCTTCGATGAACGGGATGCCGGACTCGTCGGCATAACCGATCGCGGCGGCGGTGGCGCTGTCGGGCACGCCCATGACGACGTCGGCGGGAATCGGTTTTTCTTTGGCGAGCTCGCGCCCCATCTGATAGCGCGCCAGATACAGCTCGCGACCTTTGAACGCCGTGTCCGGTCGCGAGAAATAGATGTATTCGAAGATACAGTTGGCCGGCTTGATGTCGGTCGCGACCATCCGGCTGCGCATGCCCTCTTTGTCGATGATGACGATCTCGCCGGGCTCGACCTCGCGCACGAACTCGGCGCCCAGCGTCGTCAGCGCGCACGATTCCGATGCCAGCGCCCAGCCGCTTCCATACTTGCCAAGGCACAACGGCCTGACGCCCCATGGATCCCGGAAGCCGAAGAGCTGGGTTTCGGTGCAGAGCACGACCGAGAACGCGCCGATGCATTCCTTCATGAGGTACTCGATGCGATCTTCCATCGGACCATCAGGCGCGAGCGCGAGCATCCGCACCATGACGTCCGAATCCGAGTTGCTCGTCGGCACGAGCGTGTCGGGCAGTTTATCGCGCAAGGCCTCGGTGTTGACGAGATTGCCGTTGTGCGCGAGCGCGAATTGGCCGAGCGAGCTGCTGTTCAGCAGCGGCTGCGCATTATAGACGATCGACGAGCCGCTGGTCGAATAGCGCGTGTGCCCGACCGAGAGATAGCCCGGCAGTGTGGCGAGAATATCCTCGGTGAAGATCTGCGAGATGAGGCCCATGTCTTTGTGGCAGCGCAACTCGAAGCCGTCCGAGACCGCGATGCCGGCGCTCTCCTGGCCTCGATGCTGCAGGGCATAAAGCGCGAAGAACGTCGACCTCGCGACGTCCTCGCCCGGAGCAAAGATCCCGCAGACGCCGCAAGCGTCGTGTACGGCGTCTTCGCTTCCAGCCGGCTTGGGCCGGTAGCCGTCCCACTGCGCTTGCGTGCGGGTCTTCATCTTCCTTAAACTTACCCCGAAGGGGCATGGGGTGTCAATGCCGCGTTCACTGCAGACTTCGACGCGCGCTCGGCGATGTCCGTGCGCCAGCGCAGCGTGGTGTCCTGCGGCAGTGATGCGGCGTACGCCGAGCAAGCGGCGTAGGCACGCTCGCGCGCGCTCGCGATCGAGTCCCCGAGCGCGCTGACGGTGAGGACCCGGCCGCCTGACGCGTCGATCTTGTCGCCGGCCGTTTTCGAGCCGCCCCAGAAGAACGTGACGTCCTCCTGAGGCGCGGGCGCCGGCAAGCCGCTGACCGGCTTCGAACTTTCCGGGTATCCATCAGAGGTCATGACGACCGCAACGCACGCCGAGCTTGAATGCGGTATGTCGGTATTGTAGTGCCGGGGCTTTAACCCCGGATGTGGTATGCCGGACTTTAGTCCGGCTATTTCGCAGAGCGCCTCCAGAAAGCCGGATTCGATGCGCGGCAGCACCACCTGCGTCTCCGGATCGCCGAAACGCGCGTTGAATTCGAGCACGTACGGACCCCGGCTGGTGATCATGAGCCCGGCGTAGAGGCAGCCGCGGTACTCGATGCCGTCGCGCTCCAGGCCGAGGCGTGCGCGTTCGATGACTTCCCTCTTGACCCGCTCCAGCAGGGCGCCGTCCACCACATCCGACGCGGGCGAATACGCGCCCATGCCGCCCGTATTGGGGCCCGTATCGCCGTCGCCGGCGCGTTTGTAGTCGCAGGCCGGCTCGAGGATCTGCGCGCGAGTTCCGTCGGTGATCGCCATGACCGACACTTCCTTGCCGGCGAGTTTTTCTTCCAGGACGATGCACGTGCCGCCGCCAGGCACCGAACGTTCCTCGTACCAGCGCTCGACGACGCCGCTCGCTTCGTCCGCGGAATCGAAGACCACAACGCCCTTACCGGCTGCCAAACCGTCGGCTTTGACGACGACGCCGCCATACTGCCAGTGCTTGAGGTGATTCATAGCCTGTTTCTTGTCGTTGGCGACGCGGAATGCGGCCGTCGGGATGCCCCAACGCAACATGCATTGCTTCGCGTACGCCTTGCTGGACTCGAGCCGCGCGCCGGCGCGGCCGGGACCGAAGGTGGCCACGCCTTCGCGACGCAACGCATCGGCGACGCCCGCGGCGAGGGCAGCCTCCGGCCCGATCACGGCCAGATCGATCTTCTCCTGCGCGGCGCGCGCCGCGATCGATCGGACGTCGGTGGCGGACACGCCGGGCCAATTGGTGCCGAGCGACGCGGTGCCGGCATTGCCCGGCGCGGCGAAGATCGCTTCAACGCCGGAGGACCGCGCGATCTTCCAGGCGAGCGCGTGTTCCCGTGCGCCCGAGCCGACGATGAGGACTTTCATGGGTTGGCGCTCGGAACGCTACAACAAATGCGAGTTTTCAAGCAAGATCGTGGAGCAGGACCTTTAGGTCCTGCTGACCCCTCGTGCTTCGCGCGACCTTTAGGTCGCGCGTCCGTGCTGGCGCTCGGAACGCTACAACGATGGATTATTCCCACTCGATCGTCGCCGGCGGTTTGCTCGTGACGTCGTAGACCACGCGGTTCACGCCGGGCACTTCGTTGACGATGCGCGTGGCGATGCGCGCAAGCACATCCGCTGGTAAACGGCTCCAATCGGCGGTCATGCCGTCCTCGCTGCTCACCGCGCGGATCGCGACGAGGTTCGCGTACGTGCGGCCGTCGCCCATCACGCCGACGCTTTGCAGCGGCGTGAGCACCGCGAAGTACTGCCAGGGCAGTTCGCCGTCCGCGTTGCGCTCGATCTCCTCGCGCGCGATAGCGTCGGCGCGGCGCAGAACGTCCAGGCGCTCGCGATCCACCGCGCCGAGCACGCGGACGGCGAGACCGGGGCCGGGAAACGGCTGGCGGTTGACCACGTGCTCGGGCAAACCCAGCTCGCGCCCGACGCGGCGCACTTCGTCCTTGAACAGCAAGCGCAGCGGCTCGATCAACGTCAGGTGCATGCGCTCGGGCAATCCGCCTACGTTGTGATGCGTCTTGATCTTATGGCCTGCTTTAGAGAGCGGCGTCTTGCTTTCGATAACGTCGGGATAGAGCGTCCCCTGCACGAGGAATTTGGCGCCGGCGAACTCTTTGGCGTGCTCTTCGAACACCGCGATGAACTCCCGTCCGATGATCTTGCGCTTCTCTTCGGGATCCACCACGCCGGCCAGCGCCGACAAGAAACGCTCGCGCGCGTCGACCGCGATCAGATTCAGGTGCAGCACGTCGCGAAACGCCTCGACCACCTGCTCGGCCTCGCGCTCGCGCAGCAAGCCGTGATCGACGAAGACGCAGGTCAGCCGGTCGCCGATCGCGCGTGCGGTCAGCGTAGCGGCTACCGCGCTGTCCACGCCGCCCGACAACGCGCACAGCACTTTGCCCTCACCGACCTGCGCTCGGATCTGCTCGACGGAGCGCTCGATGAACGACGCCATCTCCCATTTTTCCGAGAGGCCCGCGATCTTGCGCAAGAAATTATGGAAGACTTGACGTCCGAACTCGGTGTGCTTGACCTCGGGGTGGAATTGCACCCCGTACCAATTCGTATCCGGGTTGCCGACCGCGGCTTGGGCGCAGGCCTCGGTGTGAGCGAGGGTGATGAAACCCTTGGGCAGCTGGATGACGGTGTCGCCGTGGCTCATCCACGCCTGCGAGCGCGCCGCCACGCCCGCGAAGAGCGGTGAGTGGACGGCGTCCACGACCAGCTCCGCCTTGCCGAACTCGCGGATCTCGCCGGGCACGACCTCGCCGCCCAGCGCGCGGGCCATCTCTTGCAGCCCGTAGCAGATGCCCAGCACGGGTTTTCCGGCCTCGGCGAGCTGCGGCGGCACGTGGGGAGCGCCGTCCGCCAACACGCTTTCCGGCCCGCCCGTCAAGATGAACGCCGCCGGGTCGCGCGCCATGATCTCATCCCACGGCGCATCGAAGGGCAATATCTCGGAGTAGATGTGTTCCTCGCGTACTCGCCGGGCGATGAGCTGCGCGTATTGGGCGCCGAAATCGAGGATCACGACGGTCTCCGGCATGTGCTAGTCTTGGAGCCCTACGTGAGAATATCCGCCAGCCGGCCAGCCGCGCGCGCCAACACGACTTCTTTCGCGATCCGCTCACCGACCGACAGCTCGCGGCCCCAGCGATACGCCGAATAGGGCGTGTACTTGGTGCCCGGCGAGCCCGGGATACGCAAGCTGACGTCATAGACGACGAACGACTTCGGCGGTCCGGCGGCGATGACGCATTGCAGCGCGAACGGCCCGATGATGCCCGGGGGGCGCGCCGCCCGCGCGGCTTCGACGAAGCGCTCGCCCATGTCGAAGGCCTGCTCGAGCATGGACTCGGTCACGGTGGCCGGCATGTGCCCGGCTTCTTCCATCGAGGGCGTGAACGCGCCGCCGAGCGAGGCCTGTTCGATGGCGAGCAGGCTGCGCGCTCCATCTACGTTGGTCTGCCGCCGCGTGTCGGTTCCGAGCAGCTCCAATTCTCCGAGCATCGGCGACCAGAAGAAATTCAAGTTGATGGTCGGGCCGAGCACGTACTCCTCGAGCAGCGCGCCGGCGAGACCCTGCTCGCTGATGACGCCCGCCGCGATGAGGGTCTGCGAACGGCGGCGATATTGCTCCGGACTGGCGGCCACGAAAAACGCGCGCTCGAACGAGACCTTCGCGTGCGGCGCCTTGATCAACGTCAAGCCATCGATGTCCTCTGCGCTCTTTAGGCGCCGTGGGAACCGGATGCCGGCGGACGCGAGCAGTTCGTATTGATTGCCGGGTTCGTCGCGTTCTTCGGCGCGCAGCAGGCGGCGCGAACCGAAGAAGGGCACGCGCATGCCTTGTTCTATTTGATTGTAGGAATAACGCTGCCGCGCGTACACCTCAAAGGAGCGATTGGGCACGAAGATGGCGCTGCGTGCGAGCAGCTTCTCTTGCACGCCGGCGTCCAGCACTTCGGCGAAATGACCAAGCGCGATCGTCTCGTCCACGCAGCCGCTGCCGTCGGAACGGGTCTTGTAGTACTGCGCATACGTCCGCTCGCGCCGCGCGGCCGTGAGCACGAGCGTGCGGAGCTTCTCGCGCTTGGCGCCGAGACACACGTCGAGCGCGGAATGACTGCCGATGCAGCAAAGCGTCAGCGCGCCCAGCTCATACTTCGCGAGCACCTGGGACACGGAATCGCTCATGTGGTATGCCGGACTTTAGTCCGGCCTAGTTGGCCGGCACGCCGGGGCCGGGGATCGGCACCGGTTTGATCGGCCGCACCAAATCTTCGAAATGTATGCCCGACTGGTCGAGCACGAGCGAGAGGCTGTTCGACAGCAGCGCGTTCTTGAGCTCGCGCGCGATGCGCCGGCCGGTCGACATCGGCTCGTCGTAGTTCAGATACGAGTACGGCGAGCCGTCGATGAACAGGTTCGTGCCGGCCACGATGCGCGCCGACACTTCCATCAGGAAGAATTCCGCGTCGGGCGTGACGATCGTCTCGAGGCAGAACGCGCCGAAGAGACCGCGCGGCGGACACAGCTCGCGGCTGATCCGCACGACCGCTTCGCCCATGTGGAACGCTTCGGCGAGCAGCGACTCGCGCAAGCTGATCGGCTGATTGCCGATCACCACGTAGCTCGGCTGGATGTTCCAGCCCTCTTGGTCGGCCGACGGGATGCGCCCAAGCGAATCGACGTTGCTTTCGTAGCGACGGTCCATGGACATGATCTCGAGCTTGCCGGTCAACGGCGAGTAGAAATAATGGATGTATACCGGCACGCCGATGACGTATTCCTGGATGATGTATTGCTGTTCGACGAGATGCGAGGCGCGGGTGGCGAAGTCTTCCGCGTTCTTGACGAACAAGTACCCTTTACCGCCATGCGCGCCGTAGAGTTTGACGATCACCGGCCGGTCGATTTCGCTCGCCTTGCGGAACTGGCGCGGCATCTTCAAGCCGGCTTTGAGCAGCCATTCGCGCTGGCGCATGCGATCGGCTTCCCAGTCCAACACCGCCTTGTTGCCGAAATACGGCGTCGTCATCGCCTTGTGCTCGTCGAGCGAAAGATACGCGACGAACGAACCGTGCGGCACGAGGATGCACTTGCGCTGGTTCAGCTCCTTTTCGACCTTGGGAAAATCTCCGTATTTGGGTATGACGAGCACTTCGTCCACAAACCCGAAGCTGGCGTACAGCGCTTCGTTCTGCGGCGTGCTCACCGCGAGCGTGTGGAAGCCCTCGTCCTTGGCGCCTTTGAGGATTTGGAGCGCGGAGTGGCTGCCGAGCGTGGCGATGGTGTAGAGTTGGGGCAGATGCGCAGCGGTTTTCTTTGCCATTCTTGCCTGTTCTAGTTCACCGCTGCGGCTTGCGCGACCTCGCGCACAGACCAGCGTTGGGAAATGGGGTTTGCCAGCAGCTCGCGGCACGCCCATTCAAGGCGCTCCTTCGGCGCGCTGCCATGCTCGTCAAAGAAGCGCCATGCCGTTGCGCGCTCGAGCGCTTTGAGATCGCGGATGCCGAAATGATCAGCGAGCAGGCGCGCGAGCCCGCTGTTATCGTCGTCGCGGTCCGAGACGATCGCCTCCCAAGCGTTCGAATCTGCGGCGTCGTGCGTTCGTCGCATTCGGTGCTTGTTCGGATTGAAGATGACTTCGGCGCGCCGGAGCGCTTCGACGATCTCCTCTGCGTTCTCGGGCGGCTGGTCGAGGCTGAGCCGCAAGACCTCGGCGCGCTCGACGCGGGCGAGCTCCGCATAGCCGAGTTGCCGCAGCGCGACCAGCACGGTGAACGCGGTATTGTCGGGCACGGTGAGTTCGATCGCGACTTCGAGCTGCAGCACCTTTAGCGCGCGCGCCGCACGAGCGTCACGACGATGATAATCGCGCTCAGAAGAAACGAGACGATCAGAATCGTGATGTCGCGGAAAATACCGACGAGCAGACTCGCGGTAAACGCCTGGCCGACGGCGACCACGACGCGAGGTCCGCTGCCGTTCGCGTGAGCGCACGCGAGCGCGTACGTGCCGGGCGCATCGATGCTGAACGCCGCGAGCGCCTTGCCCGAGCGCGAGCCGATGCTGTACGAAGAGCTCATGCCGGAAGCTTGGACGGCGATCTTGGAGCCTGAAGGAGACGTGACCGAGCATTGGATGTCCGTCTCCTCCCCAGTGTTGAACATCTCCCCGTTGAGGTCGCTTTGATACTCGTAGTAGAGCGTGTACCCGCCCGACTTGGTGAGCTTGAGATCCTGGCTTGCGGGCATGACAAAACGCGTCAGCGCTTGTGACTGCGCGTATTTGATGTCGCCGACGAAGCCGATCGTGGCCCACGTGACGCCGGCGGCTAGGATCAGGAAAGCGATGACGTACCAGATAGCGCTCGACTGCGGATGTTTCATTTCAAGCCCCTTTCAACGAGCGCGCCATGCACTGGAAGATCGCGTGCGAGCCGACGGTTTGGTTCGGGTCTTTGCCGCGCATTCCCGGGGTCGCGTAGGACGCGTTGAACACCCATGCGGAGCGCTCCGGGTGAGGCATGAGCGCAAGCACATTGCCTTCTTCGTTGCAGATCCCCGCGGCGCGGTGCATGGCGCCGTTCGGTGCCGTGCCTGCGTAGCGCAACACGATCTGAGCGCGCTCTTCGAGGGAGTCGAAATACGCAGGCGCGCCGGTGAAGCGGCCTTCGCCGTGCGCGATCGGCATGCGCATGGAAAAACCCGGCGACAAGCCGCGCGTGAACGCGCAGCGATCAGGTTCGTCATCCGTCACGACCTCGACGAACCGGCACTGAAAACGGCGCGATGGCAGGTTGCGGGCGATCGCCACGTCGCCGAGCATGCCGCTCTCCGCGACCACCTGCGCGCCGTTGCACAGACCGAGCACGAACTTGCCCCGCTTTGCCTCTTCCTTCACGACCGCAACCATCGGGCTCTTCGCGGCGATCGCGCCCGCGCGCACCCGGTCCTCGTGCGCGAAGCCTCCGCACATGACGTAGGCGTTGAATCTGCGCAGCAAAGCAACATCATCGCTCCACCAGAACAATGACGCATCCATGCCGGCATCACGGCAGGCGTCGACCGTCTCGTCTTCTGAGTTCGTGCCGGGAAATACGATGACTGCGACCTTCGGGCTACGCATAAAGTTCCTGGAGCGGCGACAGCCAGGCCTCGCACAATGCGGCGAGCCCCACGTCACAGCTGCCTTTGACGCTCAAGCCGCTGCCGCCCGTTCTTCCCACAAGCACCGGTTCGGCAGCGTTTTCCTTGCATGTCTCGTGGAAGGCTTTGAGCCGTTCGTCAGCGACCTCGACCACGAAACCACCGGCTTCGCCGAAGAGCGCAGCGTGCTCTCCGCACTGCGCCCATTCGCTCGTCGCGCGCAGACGAGCGCCGATCGCTCCATCGGCGTCGCCGCCGAGACACATCTCGGCGACGCACGCCAGCAGTCCGCCGTCAGAGATGTCATGCGCGGCGCTGGCGATCCCGCGCTGCACGCACCGGACGACCGTCTTGATGGACGCCACGGCCTCGCGATAATCGATGGCGGGGAGCGCTGAGTCCGCGATGCCCATCAAGGCTGCATAGACGGAACCGCCGAGTCGACTGGTGCGCGGGCCGAGCAGAAAGAGATTGCGTTCGGCCGCCGTGAGCTGCATGGTCGCGATGCGCCTGACATCGTCGACGCGGCCGATGCACGCCACGATCGCCGACGGCGAGATCGCGCGACCGCTCGCAGCCTCATTATACAAACTGACGTTGCCGCTGACGAACGGCAGGGGTTCTCCGGGGGCGCCCAGCTGCAGGGCAAGCGCCGCTTCTGCGAGCCCGTCCACCCCTTGGACGAGCTGGTCGTAAGCGAGCGGGTCCTCAGGATTTCCGTAGTTGAGACAATCGGTCAGGCCGATCGGCTGCGCGCCGACCGCCGCCACGTTGCGCGCCGACTCCACCACGGCATGTGCCGCCGCGAGACTCGCGTCGATTACGCCGTAGCGCGGATTGCCATCCACCGAGAGCGCGATGCCGGCGCGCGCTCCTCGCTTGATGAGGAACACGCCCGCGTCCGCATATCCGGAAGGGATGACGGTTGCGCCGCGCACCACCATGTCGTAGTGCTCGATCAGCGGCCGCCGGCTGCAGACGTCGAGGTGGGAGAGAACGCGGAGGAGGATAGCTCTCGTGTCCGAGCTGGCGCTCGGAACGCTACACCCGAGCTGCGCTCGGGTCGCTACATTCACCGAAGAGGCGACCTTGCGGTCCGGGGTGGGGACGGGGCCGGTGAGGACGTCGATCGGCAGGTCCATCACCGTAGCCCCGGCGGACTTCACCACATAGCGCTTCTCGCGCGTCACGGTGCCGATGACCGCCGCCTGCGCGCCGGCGGCCACTTCCGGCAACGTGAAGCGCTTGTTGTAGATAGAGAGCAGCGTCGGCGTGAACGAGGGCGGCACGGCCCACAGCATGCGCTCCTGCGTTTCGGCGCACGCGATCACGAACGGCGGCAAGCCCCGGACTGCTTGTGGCACCTTTTCGATGTCGATCGCGGCGCCGAAGCCGCCGGCGCTGCACAGTTCGCTCGAACTGCCCATGATGCCGCCGGCGCCAAGATCCTTGAACCCGACCGAGAGCTTGCGTTCCGCGACTTCTCGAAACGCCGCGTACGTGCCGCGCATGATCACGTTCTTCAAGAATGGGTCGGGGACCTGAACCGCGCTTTTGTCGGCTTGCGCTTGAGCAGCGTCCAGGATCAGCGACGCAAAGGCTGCGCCGCCGAAGCCTGACCCATCGGTGGCCTTGCCGACCAGCACGAGATCGTAGCCGGCGCCGTCGGACGGCACCCTGCTGTGAATGATGCGATCGGCGCGCACGATGCCGAGCGCGACCACGTTCACCAAACAATTCTCGGTGAAGGATTCGTGGAAGTAGACGTCACCGGCGATGTTGGGCACGCCCACCGCGTTGCCATACGCCGCGATGCCGTCCACCGCCGCCGCCGCCACGTATGCGGCGTGGGTGCCGAGCGCAGGCGGACCGAAGCGCAGCGGATCGGCGCTGACGACCACTTCAGCGCCCATGCACAGCACGTCGCGCAAAATGCCGCCGATGCCGGTCGCCGCGCCTTCGAAGGGAACGACCTGCGATGGATGATTGTGGCTCTCGTGCGCCACCGCCACGCCGTATTCGACACCCTCGATCGTCGCCGCGCGAAGGATGCCTGCGTCCTCGCCGACGCCGACGAGCACGTCGCGACTTTTGGTCGGCAACTTCTTCAAGAGCGGCCGGCTGCTCTTGTACGAGCAGTGCTCGCTCCACTGGATCGCAAACGCGTGCGCCTCGGCGCGCGTCGGATTGCGGCCGATGCGCTCGGCGATGGCGCGTAGTTCCGCCGCGCTAAGCGCGAGCGCCTCGCGACGAGCGAGGCGCACGAGTTCGTCGTCGCCGCAACCCGCTATCGAAAGCGCTTCTGCGGCGTGTTCGAGCTGCGCGGCGCCGGTCACGCGCCCGTCTTGCCGTTCGGCGGCGGCGCGTTCAGGCGGGCATCGGCTTCCAGAACGTTGGATCGCGAGCGGTACTGCGAAACGAGAACCCGGCCGAACAAGACCGTGTCGTCAACGGCCAAGATCTTGGCGGCGGCGAGCGCGGCGTTTTCGGGCTCGAGCACGACCGCGCTGGCGACGCCGGAGGGCAAGTGCAAGCTCGAAAGGATCTCCATGCCCGCCCAGTTCGAGCCGAGCACGGGGCATGCGATGACCGGATTGGCGGTCGCGGCGTCCACGAAGGCAGACAGCGCGTTGCTGCGGCCCGCGATCGTCACGTACACCACGCGCCCCAGCATGTTGTCCATCTGCTGGATGAGGCTGAGGGCGTACTGCGGCGTCTTGTGCGCCGACGCCACGTGCCGGCGGGTCGGGACTCCGAACATCGAGAGCGCTTTTGCGATCCGCTCGGCATGCGCCGCATCGGCGGCGGAACCCATCATGATGCAGACCATGCCGCCCGAAGATTTTTGGAATCTGCCCACGCGCTCGGCGACTTCTTCGTATTTCGCCCTGATCGTCTCGAGATCGCCGGCCGAAGGGGTCGAGAGATTGCGATAGATCTGCTTGTCGAGCATCAGCGCCTGGTCGCCGCCGGGCCATACGCGCCACGAGTCGTTGTCGATGACGTCGGCGAGCAGGATCTCGGTGGTGCCGTCGGGATTCTTCACGCGGCCGAACTCGACTTTGAGGTCGACGAGCAGCACGCTTTGCTGCCGCCACGCATGCGCGAGGATGTCGAACACCAGGCGCGCGATGTCGCTCATCTGCGCGAGTTCCGCCGGCGTGGCCAGATTCTCGTCGATGACCTGCTCGGCGGTGTATTGCGGGTCGTGACGCGCGTCATCTTTGAAGAAATACTCGACCAGGCGCGGCGCGAGCACGCTGCCCGACTTCACGCCGGGATTGCGCTTCAAGTACGATCCGGCTGCGACCCCGCGCACCACGACTTCGATCGGGATCATCTCGCAGCGGCGCACGATCATCTCGTTGCCGTCGGCGTCCTCGCCGCCCGCGAGGTAGTGAGTCGGCAGCCCGCACGCGTTGAGCAGCCGGAAGATGCGCGACGTGGTCAGGGCGGCAAGCCTGCCCTTGCCGGCGATGACATTGCGTTTGGCGCCGTCACCCGCCGTGATCTGATCTTGCTGCGCGACGATCACCGATCCGGATTCTTCCGGATGCTGGTACAGTATCTTGGTCTTGCCGCGCGCGACCTCAGGTCCTTTGTTCATCGCTATCCTTTCCGGGGCTAAAGCCCCGGCACTACATTTCCCAGCCCCGGCACTACATTTCCGAGCGTGGCGTCGGCCGGCGCTTTTTCCAGCGTTCGCACCTTCGCCGCGAACTCGCGCGCTTTCGAGGCTGCGAACCCCGTGTGGCGGGTGGCGTCCATCAACCGCTTCAGCTCGTCCGCGCCGACGTGCTTGGCGAACTCCGGGTCGCGAGCGAGCATCTCCTCGAGCGGGTTCTTCTCGGTCTTCTCCAGCGCGTCCCACGCGCGCATGCAAGCCTCGCGCAGCCGTTCGTGCAGCGCCTGGCGGTCGCCGCCTTTCTTGACGGCCTCCATCAGCAACGCTTCGGTCCCGGCGAAGGGCCCGAACTTCTCGAGGTTCGCGCGGATGCGGGTCTGGTCGACGCGCAGGCCCGCGATCACTTTTCGCACGAGCGAGACGATCTCGTCCGCCGTCAAGAACGTCTCGGCGATGGCCGAGCGCCTGTTGGCGGAGTCATCCAGCGTGCGTTCCAGCAGGTTGTCCGCGGCGTTGTGCCACATCACGTCGACGTTTGCGGCGATGATGCGAGCCAAGGAACAGATCCGCTCGCACATGATGGGGTTGCGTTTGAAGGGCATGGCCGACGAGCCCACTTGCTTGCTGCCGAACGGCTCGCCCAATTCTCCGAATGGGCTGCTCGCCAACACGCGCACGTCGAACGCGAACTTGCTGCAGGAAGCGGCCAAGGCCGCGACGTTGGCGACCACCACGTAGTCCAGGCGGCGCGGATAGGTTTGGCCGGTGATCATCACCGCTCGCAATCCGAAGGCTTCGAGGACTTCGCGTTCGAGCTGCTCGTGCGTCACGGCGGTGCCTTCGAGCAGGCGCTCGAAGGATGCCGCGGTTCCGACCGCGCCGCGCAGGCCCTTGCTCGGCAGCCACGCGGCCAGGCATTTGAGATTCTCGTAATCGAAATACAGATCGTGCGCCCACATGCTCATGCGATAGCCGAGCGTGGTGGGCTCCGCGGCTTGCAGGTGCGTGTATGCCATGCAGGTCAGGTCCGCGAATTGATCGATTTTGACCGCGAACGCATCCAGCGCTTCGCGCACGCCGGCGCACAGCATCGAGAGGGCGAGGCGCATGCGCGCCGTGTCGACGTTGTCTTCGATGTCCATCGACGTCGCGCCGAGGTGCAGCTTGCGGCCCCCGACCGTCGCCTGGCCCGCGTACACGCGCAGTTCGGCCATCAGGTCGTGGTGGATCTCTTTCTCGATGGCGTCGGCGGCTGCGATGTCGACCGCGTCCACGTAGCGGCGCAGATCGGCGAGCTCCGCCTCGGAGACCAATCCGGCTTTAGACTGCGCCTGCGCGAGAGCGAGCCACATGCGCCGCCACATGCGCCGTTTGGTCTCCTCGGAGAACAGCGCGCGCATGGCGGGACTGCCGTATCGCCAAGAAAACGGTGATGAATAGCTGGAGGTCATCGGTGTGATTTTCTTTCGGCGCGGGCGGTTCGCCGGCCTCTCACATCACTTCTTGCTGGTGAGGCGGACGATCACTTCGTCCAGCGCTTGATCGGCTTGGCGGCGTCCGGTCAGCGATCGCTCCAGCGCCGCCATCGTGACGTCTACGCGTTCTTTGAGCTCCTTTGCCGACAAGTCGCGGCACGCGCCGAGCATGTTCTTGATGCGCCAGAAGTTCTGGCCCGTCGCCGCTGCATACGCGTCGGCGCGGGATCCGTTGCGCAGCTCCCACACGATTTGCGCGTCCGCGGCGAGCCAGATGAGCGGACCGACGGCGTCGCTAGGACCGGAGACGATTTCGTGCGCCAGTCTGAGCGCCCGCTCGGTGTCGCCCGCGTTGACCGCCCCGCCAAGATCCCAAAATTTGACGTCGCTGCTGGGCAGCGCGTACTCGCGCACGTCGTCGAGCCGGATCCGTTTGAGCGAAAGCGCGAGGCGGTCGAGCACGTTCTTGATCTCGGTCGCATTTTCCATCGAGGCGAGCGCGGTGACCGCGCCTGCGTCCACCTTCACGCCAAGCTCCGCGGCGCGCATCTCGACATATCTCGCGGAGGCCGCCGCGTTCAGCGTGCAGTCCACGAACAGCGACGCCGGCGTCGCTTTGGCGAAGGCTGCGGCTTCGTCCATCGGCTTGCGCCCCTGCGGTCGCGCCGGCTTTCCCGCATGGTCGATCAACAGCAGGGCGGATTCCGGCACGTCCGTCGCCGCCTCGACGATCTCGTCGCGTTCTTCCTTCTTAAGATCGATAGTGCCCCGCACCACCACGACGCGCCGCTGCGCCAGGAAGGGCAACGCGGCGATCTTCTCGATGATCGACCCGGCGCTGGTGCCGGCGCTTGCATCCACGACGTCGAGGTTGAGGGCGCGCAGCGATTCGTCGGGCAGGGCCGCGGCGATGACGAGGCGCACCACGTCGTCCGCGAGCATGTGCTCTTTGCCCGCGACGACTACCAGCGGTGGAACGGGCACGTCGCGAGCAGCGACGAAATCCAGATAGCCGACTTTGGACGGGGCTTTTTTCGCCGGCGTCACTGCGAAGCACCGGCGCGCACCGGCGTCTGCTGCAGCATCGCGGCGATCGAGTCTTCGTACGGCGACCGCAAGACGCCGAATTCCGTGACGATCGCTTCGATATGAGAGGCCGGCGTGATGTCGAACGCGGGATTGGCGGCCCGCGCGCCTTCCGGCGCGACGCGCACGCCGCCGACCTCAAGCACCTCGCGCGGATCGCGCTCTTCGATCTTGATGGCCGTGCCGTTTTCGATGCCGGGATCGAACGTCGAACGCGGCGCCGCGACAATGAACGGCACGCGATGAGCGCGCGCTAGGATCGCCAAGGCATACGTGCCGATCTTGTTGGCCACGTCCCCGTTGCGCGCGATGCGGTCCGCGCCGACGAGCACGGTGCCGATCTCGCCGCGCGCGAGGAAGTGCGCCGCGGCGGAATCCGTGATCAGAGTATAGGGAATGCCGTCCGCCGCCAACTCGTAGGTCGTGAGGCGCGCGCCTTGGAGCAGAGGCCTGGTCTCGCCGACGAACACCCTGCCGATCTTGCCGGCGCGCCAGGCCGAGCGCACGATGCCAAGCGCTGTGCCGTACCCGCCGGTCGCGAAGTCGCCGGTATTGCAATGGGTGAGCACGTTGATGCCGGCGGGCAACAGCGCCGCGCCCGCATCGCCGATCCTCCGGCATGTCGCCACGTCATCTTCGTGCAGGGCGCGCGCCGCGATCTGCAGGGCGAGCGCGGCCTGCACCGGCGATTCTCCGGCGTTGATGCGCCGCTTCGCCTCGTTCAGCATTTCAGTGACGGCCCAGGAAAGGTTCACCGCCGTTGGCCGGGCGCTCGCAAGGCGCTCCGCGGCGCCTGCGATCTGCTGCAGGAATTGATTGGAATCCGTCGCCGCGGCGGCCGCGATGAGCGCGGCGATGGCCATGCCGTACGCGCCGGCGATGCCGATGGCGGGCGCGCCGCGGACCTTCATCGCAGCGATGGCCTGCGCCACGTCGTCCGGGGCGCGCAGCTCGAGCAGCTCGAGCGAGCCCGGCAGCTTGCTTTGATCGATGATGCGGAGCACGCCGGAGTCATACGCGATGTGCGCCGGATTCACGCGCGCGCGAACTCCTTGCTTGCGTCTGCGAGTGCGGCGTCGATGATGACCGCGGCTTCATCGACTTGCCCCGCGGTGATCACAAGCGACGGCTGGATGCGCAGCGTATTGCCGTACAGACCGCCGCGCCCTATGAGCAAGCCGCGCTCCTTGCACGCTTCGAGCACGCGCTCGGCGGCTTGTGCCGACGGCTCTTTGCTCGCGCGATTCTCCACCAGTTCGATGCCGATCATCAGACCGCGGCCGCGCACCTCGCCGACGATGGCGTGGCGTTGCGCGGATTCGCGAAGCCGCGACATGAGGCGATCGCCCATGGCGCCCGCATTGGCGGTCAATCGCTCTTCTTCAATGACTTCGAGCGTCGCCACGGCGGCCCGCGCGGCGACCGGATTTCCGCCGAAAGTGTTGATGTGCGGGCCTTGATATGCGTCGGCGATCTCGCGCCGCGCGATGACCACCGAGATCGGCATGCCGTTGGCCAGGCCCTTGGCGGAAGTGACGATATCGGGCGTCACGCCCCAATCGGAGATGCCGAACAGATTCTTGCCCAGCCGGCCCCACGCGGTCTGGACCTCATCGGCGATGAACAGAATACCATAGCGGTCGAGGATCTGCTTGACGAGCCCGTAGTATTCCGGCGGCGGCGTGATGATGCCGCCGAGTCCTTGGATCGTTTCGGCGTAGAACGCAGCGACGTTTCCCGAGGTCGCCGTCTTGATGACCGTTTCAACCGCCTTCGCGCAGGCGACCTCGCATGACGGATAGGTCAGACCCAGCGGGCAGCGATAGCAGTAGGCGTTCGGCGCGAACGCCACGTTCGAGGGCTCCGCGCCCCAGTTGCGCCAGGTCGAGAGCCCGCTCACGCCGACCGTCCATGCCGAACGGCCGTGGTAGGCGTGCGCCAGCGATATGAACTCGCTGCGCTTCGTGAAGTGGCGCGCGAGCACGGCCGCCAATTCGTTCGCCTCCGTGCCCGAGTTGCCGACGAACACTTTGTCGAGCCCCGGCGGGGACATCGCCGCGAGCTTGTCGGCGAGGTCGAGCACCGGCTCGTTGAGGTACAGCGTCGAGGTGTGCACGATCTTGTCCACCTGATCGTGCACGGCGGCTTTCACCTTCGGGTGATTGTGGCCCGCGACCAGCACCGCGATGCCGGCGAAGAAGTCGAGATAGCGGCGGCCCTCGTCGTCGACGACGTATGCGCCGTCGCCCTGCACGAGGGTGAGCGGTTCGCTGTAATATGTCTTGGCGCAAGCCATCAGGTGGGTGGACTTGCGCGCTGCGTTGCGATTCGTGGTTGCGCGTGCCATGAACGCCTCTATTCGTTACGGGTTGTAGATCGCACCTACGAACAGGAGCGCGCCGGTGCGTCCGTCGGCGATGGCGCAGAAGAACGGTCTGTCCACGACCATCGTGAACGGCGGGGGTTCGATGCGGATGGAGGTCGTCCGAATGCCCGTCGTCGTCATGGCCGCCGCTTCCGATCCTTCTTCGTCGACCCGCAAGTACGTGTCGTGCTTGACGAACCCGATGAACGGATTCGCTCGGCTCTTGCCGGCCACGAACATCGCGCCCAGATCGGCGCTTTGCGGACTGAACGCCCGCCGCATGCCCAGCTCCATCAGCGGGCGGTTCAACAGCGCGCTGTATTCCACGCTGAAACGAGGCAGCTCGATGTGGCCTCTTCGCGGACTGAACTCGCTGGTAAAGCGCGACCAATTCGCCGCGTCGAGAGTCTCGACCAGTTCGGCCAGGCTTGACGATTTGTCCGGGAGGAAGACGAACATGCGCAGAGCGCCGTCGCCATAGGGCAGCTGGATGGCTTGGAAAAGTTTTGTCTCGGCGTAGCGGTATTCGCCGCTTTGCTGCATGAGCGGCACTTTTTTCACGCTTCCGCCGGCCGACTTGAAATCGCGGTCGACGGTGAGCTTCTTGTCGAATTTCGCGGACCACTCGCCTTTGAAGTAGACGGCGTTGATCAAGAACAGCAGGTCTTGGTGCGAGATGCTGTCGAGGATCTTCTTGATCTTGCCGCGCGTCTCTTTATCGGCCCAGGCGTTGATCGCGCCGAGCGTCGCGGGCGCGGAAAAATCTACATCGCGGATCTCGGCTGCGTATGCCGCTGCCAGGGCTTTAGTGAACGCAGGATCGAGCGCCAACCGCCGGCGATCCGACCACAGCGAGTTCGCCACGTCGAGTTCGACGCTTTTGACCGGGGCGCGCAGCGTTTTCTCAAGCGAGCTGTTCGCGCTGTTCAGGGCCCGCGGCGACGTGCCTTTCAGCTGCAGCACCGCGTCCATCTCGGTCGCAGTCTGCCCGCGCGCGCCGTTGTAGACCATGGCGAGGTCCAAGCCCACGCTCACCGGCGACAGGACGGCATTGGCCTGTTTGCCTTTCGTGACGGCGCGAAGCAAAGCAAAGCCGAACGCGTTGTCTGCCGCCGCTGCGTCGTTCGCTCCGAAAGGCGGAATGCTCGCCTTCACCGCGCTTGAGTCTCCTATCGTCGCCAGCGCCGCCGTCAGCAGCGCGATCGCAGCCAGTCGCATTGGGTCTCTTCCTCTTACTCCATCGCCTTGATCGATGACAGGGGGACGAGCGTGCACTCGATCTGCGCCAGTCCCGCCTCCACCACACAGGAAACGACTTCCTGCGCTGATTTGTAGCACGTGCCGGACTCGTCGATCGGGACTCGACCATCGGTATTGACCTGGATGCCGCGGCCCCGGTATTGCGCGTCGATCTCACGCTGGTCGAGCTGGCGGTGTGCCTGGCTGCGCGACATGCGCCGGCCCGCTCCGTGATTCACCGAATAGGCGCTCTTCACCGAGCCCGGCAGCGGTCGCAGTATATAGGAGTGGTCGATGTTGCTGCCCGGGATGAGCACGGGGTGGCCCGTCTTGGCCCAGCGCGTCCCCTCGAGACTTGGATGCCCTGCCGGGAAGGCGCGCGTCGCGCCCTTGCGGTGGACCCAAACGTCGCCGAACTCGGGTTGCGTTTCGCGTTGGACCAGGTTGTGGCTGATCTCGTAGACGAGATCCAGCGGCGCCTCGAACACTTCCTCGAACGCGAGCGCGATCTGCTCGTAGAGAATGAAGCGATTGATGATCGCGAAGTTTCCCCCGGCGGCCACCGCATTGAGATATTCGCGGTAGTGCCTCGAATCGGGCGTGAAGTACCCCAAGTCCAGATGACGGATCTTGTCGGGCTTTTCGTTCTTGGCAAGGTCGAAATAATTGGTGGCCAGGCCGTGTCCGAAGCCGCGCGAGCCGGTGTGGATCTGGACGTACAACGTGCCGGACTGCTCGGATCGCTGCAGTTCGATGAAGTGATTGCCGCCGCCCAGGCTGCCGAGTTGGCGGATGCCGCGCTCCGGTCTGCCGCGCCCGCCCCACGGGATCGACCACGCGTCGTCCACCGGCAGACGATCGCGCTCGGCCTGGCTGCGATCGACGCGCGAGCCGTGGTGCTCGATGTAGTATTGCGCGCCGCCGCGCACGAGGTGCTCGAATTCGCGCTCGTCGAGATTCCGCAACGTCCTGCTCTTGCCGCCGGGCCCGAGTTCGATGCGACGCATGGCGGCGCGGTTGAAAGCCAGCTTGCGCGCGGGCGTCGCGTCCTCCGCCGGCACACGCGATGACGCCGACACCATGCCGCAACCGATGTCGTAGCCGACCGGACCCATCGCTATCGCGCCGCTGCTCGCTTCCGTGAGCAGCACGCACCCGACCGGCACGCCGTAGCCGTGATGCACGTCGGGCGTGATGACGACAAGTTTCGCCCGGGAAAGCGCGTGGCGTTGAGGATCTGGTCGTAGACCTTGTCCTCGAGGTCCGCGAGCAGCGCTGCGGTCAGGAAGAGCCGGACTTCGACGCCGCGCGTCGCCTCGCTCCGCAACGAATAGTAACCGTCGCTGCGCGCGAGGTCAGCCTTCCAGTTGTCCGGCATGCGCCGGCTCTTAGTCCTGCCGGCGGTCGCCGCCTATGTAGCGCAGCACGCCGGTGAACGTGAGCAGGGCCAACGGGATGAAAATCCACCCGAGGCCGCGCTCGATGCGCGCGAACGACCAAGCCGGTATCTGCGTTCCGGTGAGCACGCAGCCGCCGGCGCGCCATGCGGTGAGGCCGCCTGGATCGAGCGAGGCGTAATACGCGACGCTCAGCCAGGCTGCGTCCCCAAGCGGCGCCGTCTGATCGCACTCGTATTTCGATTGCGGCGTCGCGGCGAGTTTCGCCGCGCCGGGCACGAACGCCAAGATCAGGAAGGCGACCACGACGGGTGCGGCGAGCCAAGCGAGCATGCGCCATGGTCTCACGCCGTAGCCGGCGCTGTAACGCAAGAAGCGGTCGCCAAGCAGGCGCAGGAGATCGCCCCAAAAAGCTCGCGTCCAGACCTTGCGCGCGGGATGGATGGCATTGCCTTCGCGCTCGCGGCGCGCGAAGTACGCTTCGTCTGCCAAGCCGGACTGCACGCGCGCCGACAATCCGGTCGCGCGCGGCGGCCGTTCGGCGCGCTCGGCCGGAAAAGTCGCGGCCTCGCCGGCGCCCTGCACTTCCGATTGGATGATGAGGTAGTGCGCGCCGCGCAGGTCGAGGGTAGCGCCGCGTTCTCGCGCCTTGCGCTGCTGCGCGGATGGCGCAGCCATCGCGCCGTTGGCGCCTTTGGCTCGCGCCGGGGCGCGCGGCGCGGCAGCGGCGCCGCGCTCGCCGATATCGAGCGTCTTGAAGCGAGCCCAGCGCAGGTCGACGGTTTTCTCGAACACTGCTTCCGAGAAGCGCGCCGGTCCATTGATCCGGCTCCCGACGAAATGCGCCTCGGCTTCGAAATTGGCGCGTTCGCACTGCAGTGCTCCGCCGATGACGATGCCGTCGAAGATGGCGCGCTGCTTGAACGTCGCGTCTGAAAAATCGACCGCGCCGCCGACGTTGCCGCCGGTGAAGCGCGCCTCGCCGTGAAACGCGGCCGCTGCGCAGAGAAGGTCGCCTTTGATGCTGGAGCCTTCAAGATCGGCGCGATCGGCGAAGGTGGCGCCGGCGAAACTCGCGCTCGCTCCGAATTGCGCGCCGTTGAACTCCGCAGGTCCTTCGAACGAGGCTGCATCGAACGTCGCCGGCTTCAGGAAACCCGACCGGTGAAACGCTGTCGGACCCTTGAACGAAGCGCCGGAGAACTGCGCGGGACCAGAGACGCGCGCGTCGTGGCAGCGCAGCGCGCCGCCAAACGTCGCTTTCGCGCACGACCACTCGTCGCTCGCGATGAGTCCGTCGAAATTCACAGGTTTCGCGAAGGTCGCGCCGCTCATGATGAGAGCGCCGCGCACCCTCGTTCCCGCAAAGACCGCCTCGCCGGAGACCGACGCGCCTTCGCAATTGAGCCGACCGCCGATTTCGGCCGACCCGAATGCCATGGGGCCCCTCAGGTTCGCTCCACCGAAGTCGGCTGCGCCGCCCACGCGCACGGCTCCGGCGTTGAGTTCCGCGGCGAAGGTCGCGCCCGTGCAGCTGAGATCCCCGCTCACCGCGGCGCCGCGCAGCGTGGCGCTGCCATCAAACGTGGCCTTGTCGAAACGTGCCGAACCTCCGACTTTCGCGTGTGCGAACCCCGCCGCGCGTTTGAATGCGGCTTCGTTTGCGACGAGGTCTCCCTTGACGGCGGCGTTGCTGAAACTTGCGTCGGCTTTGAACGTCGCGCTCGTCAGATCGGCGTTGCCGCTGATCTCCACGGCGCTGAAATCGGCGCCCCGATCGCAGACGGCGTTCGCGCATGTCAGCGATCCGGCGCGCATTCCGGTGCACTGCACGCCGGACTGAAACGTCGTCCACTCGAATGACGCTGCGCCTTCGACGCGTGCCGCGCTGAAGTTGACCACTGCGTTGAAGGAAGCGCGCTTGCAATCCAGCGCGCCGCCCACCAGCACATTGGCAAATGCCGTCTCGCCTTTGAACGTCGCGTGCGTGAAGTCTGCGCCTTTCGCCAGACGCGTCTCGATGAAGTCCGCGCCTTGCTCGAAGGTCGCCGACTCGCACGCGAGCGCGCCGCTCACGTCGAGCCCGTGGAACGACGCATCGCCGTGGAACACCGCGTCCTCAAGCGTGCAATCACCCCCGACGGTGACGCCCGCGAGGTTCGCTTTTGCGGCGAAGGTCGAAGCGACGCACGTGAACTGCCGGGCGATGCGAGCATCCTTCATCGTGAAGGCGGCCTTGAAGTTGATGTTGGACAAGGCGAGCTGTCCGAGTTGCGCCTCGCTGAAATCGGTCTCGGAGTCGAACGCCGCCGCGCTTGCCGTGACGGCTTCATTGACGTGCATGCCGCAGAAATGGGCAGGCTGTTTGAACGTCGTTTCGACGAAGTCTGCGCGGCCTTGCACCTGCGCATGGCGCGCGTCGAAATCGCCGGCGAACAAGGATTTCTTGGCCGAGAAATTCTGCCCGACGGCGCATTCGGCCAAGAGCACTTCACGTTCGCAGGCGGCCCCGTCCAGGATGAGATCCCCGCCGATGTGCGCGCCTGCCAGTTCCACGCGACCCTGCAGGCGTGCGCCCGCAGCGTCGAATGCGGCCCCGGTTCGCACGCCGGACCCAAGCAGTGATTCCGGCAGGGTCGCGCCTTTCAGCACGAGCGAGCCCTCGATGGCGGCGTCGGAGAGATCCAACGCCCGAGCGAAGCGCACGCCGGCGAATGACAGGTCTTGATCCGCGCGTACGCCTTTGAGCTTGACTTCGCCGTCAAACGTGCAGCCGTCGAAGCGCGCGACCTGCAAGAAGCGCGCTTCGGTGAGCACGAGCGCCGGGCAATGCGAATTCGTCAGGGAGAAGCCTGCGGGGACGTAGCGGCCCTCGAGATCGAGAGGCCCTGTGAGAACCGCATTGTCGATGTCCACGGCCACGCCGAGCCGCACCGCTTCGACGATCCATTCCGGCTGCACGATGCGCGCCGCCTCGCCCGTCTCGCCGGGAAAATGCAACGGCGCTCCGGTGAGAAGCGTGTTCAGTCTTTCGTCCGTCGCTGTGTCCATGGATTTGCACCCCAAGAACACGGAGCTAAAGCTCCGTGGCTACAACGTTGCGCGGAGCCGCGCCATCGCGATGGCGCTCTGCGCCGCTTCATGCCCCTTGTTCGTCTCCGCCGGCTCGCCGACGTGCTCGGCCCGCGCGTGCCCATCGCGGCCTGCGCGCGCCCACGCTTGCGCGGCTGTGTCGGTCGTCAGCACCCCGAAGATGACCGGCACACCGGTTTGCATCGCGGCTTCGCCGATGCCGCGCGCCGCTTCGCCGGCCACGTACTCGAAATGCGGCGTCTCGCCGCGGATCACGCAGCCGAGGCACACCACGGCTTGGTACTTCCCCGTCTTGGCCAGCCACAACGCGGCGACGGGCAGCTCGAACGCGCCCGGTACTTCAGTGACGTCGATGCCGTCGCGCCCGATCTCCGCCTCGTCGAAAGCGCGTAGGGCGCCGTCGAGGAGCGCTTGCGTGATCGGCTCGTTGAAACGGCTGCGGACGATGGCGAAGCGCATGTCTCCCTTAAGGGGCCGGTTCAAACAGGTGGCCGAGCTTTTCTTTCTTCGTCCTCAGGTAATCTGCATTGTATTCGTCGCCGTCTATGATCAAGGGCACACGTCCGGTCATTTTCAGGCCGTAACCCTCGAGGCCGGCGATCTTGCGCGGGTTGTTCGTGATGATCTTCATCTCGCGCACGCCCAGGTCGTGGAGGATCTGCGAACCTGTGCCGTACTCGCGCTTGTCCACCGGGAGGCCGAGCTTGAGATTCGCATCCACCGTGTCGGCGCCGCTGTCCTGGAGTTCGTATGCGCGCAGCTTGTTGGCAAGGCCGATCCCCCGGCCTTCCTGATGCAGGTACAGAAAAACGCCGCGGCCGTATGCCGCGATGATCTGCAGCGCCGCGTCGCGCTGGGCGGCACAGTCGCAGCGCTTGCTGCCGAGCGCGTCTCCGGTCAGACAGCCGGAGTGGACGCGCACGAGCACATCTTTGCCGTCGCCGATCTCGCCCAGCACGAGGGCCACGTGGCACGCATCGTCCACGAGCGATTCGTAGCCGTAGCCGGTGAACTCGGCGAAGCGCGTCGGCATTTTGAACGTCGCCACGCGCTTCACCAACTTCTCGTGGCGCATCCGGTACTTGATCAGATCGGTGACGGTGATGAGCGTGAGCCCGTGCTCGGCCGAGAACGATTCGAGATGCGGGCGGCGCATCATGCTGCCGTCGGCATCCAGGATCTCACAGATGATGCCGGCGGGATAAAGTCCGGCCAGCCGCGCAAGATCGACCGCCGCTTCGGTTTGACCAGCGCGCACGAGCACGCCGCCGTCGCGCGCGCGCAGCGGGAAGGTATGGCCTGGGCACAAGAAGTCGCTCGGTTTTGCGCTCGGGTCGAGCAGCGCGTTGATGGTCGCTGCGCGATCGTGCGCTGAGATCCCGGTCGTGGTCCGTCCCTTCGCTTCGATAGAGACCGTGAACGCGGTCTCCAGCGGCGAGGTGTTCTCACTCACCATCATGGGGATGTGCAGCTCGTCGAGCCGCCGCCCGATGATCGGCACGCAGATCAGCCCGCGCCCGTGCTTGGTCATGAAGTTGACGGCCTCGGGCGTGACCATCTGCGCGGCCATGGTCAGATCGCCTTCATTCTCCCGATCTTCGTCGTCCATGACGACGATGATCTTGCCGGCGCGGATGTCGGCGATCGCTTCTTCAATCGTGGCGAGCGGCATGATCTTCTTAATTCGCGGACGCGGACGCGGGGCGCGCGTGCGTCTGTGCCGATAAAAGAGCTTGCACGTAGCGCGCGATCGGATCGACTTCCAAGTTCAAGATCTCCCCTTCGCCTTTAGCGCCGAGCGTCGTGCGCTTCAGCGTCTCAGGGATGAGCGCAACGGCGAACGATGCGCCGTCTTCCGCGACGCCTGCGACGGTCAGGCTCGTGCCGTCGAGGGCCACGTATCCCTTCTCTACGATCATCGGCGCGAGCGCTACGGGCCGCGAGCACCACAGGCGAAACCCCGGTGGTTCCGAGGCTTTGCGCAGGATGGGCGTGGTGCTGTCCACGTGACCGTACACGATGTGGCCGTCCAGCGGATCGCCGAGGCGCAGGCTCGGCTCGATATTGACCATATCGCCGGGCCGCAGCGCTCCCAGATTGCTGCGCGACAGCGTCTCGGGAATGACGTCGAACGCCAGAGTCTTCTCGTCTCCCTCCACGACGGTGAGGCACACGCCGTTGATCGCGATGCTTGCGCCAAGCAGCGCGGGTCTGGAGAGACCGGTGCACTCGATGACCAGACGCGAGCCCCCTTCGATCGGGCGAATTCGGCAGACCAGTCCCGTGCGGGTTATGAGTCCAGTGAAGATTGTGGGGCGTCCTCCGGAGTCGCGGTCAGCAGCACGTCCTCTCCAAGTTTGCGGACGGCTTCGACGCGCAAGCGCGTATCGAGCGCTCCCGCGACGACGCCCTTGGCGCCGTTCGCGTCGCCGATCTGGTGCGAGCCGATGAACAGAGGGGCGATGAGCCAGTGGATTTTGCCGACGCAGCGTGCGCGCAGTAACGCACCGGCGAGCGTCGGACCACCTTCGCAGAGCACGCTGATCATCCCTTGCTCAGCCAGCTGTGCGAGCAGGTGCATGAGATCGACGCGGCCCTGCGCGGCACGGCATTCGAGCACGACGGCACCCGCGTTGGTGAGCGCTTGGCGGACCGATGACGGCATGGCTGCGGTCGTCGCCACGATGGTGGCGGCATGTTTACGATCGCGCACGAGTTTTGATCTCAATGGAAGCCTGCCGTGCGAATCGACCACGACGCGCCGGTACGGCACCGCGCGCGCCTTGTGCGGGCGCACGGTGAGCGCGGGATCGTCCACGATCGCAGTGTCGACTCCGATCATGACCGCGTCGTTTTCGTAACGCAGCGCGCGCACGAATCTGGCGGCGGCCGCACCCGTCAGTTGCGTGCGTTCGCCGCTCCGGCGCGCTGCGAATCCGTCAAGGCTTTGCGCCATCTTCAGCGTGACGAACGGAAGACCCGTCGCGCGCTGATGCGCGTACGCCTGATTGAGCCGGGCCGCTTCCGGGTTTCCGTCGCCGATCTCGCACGCGATCTGCCGCGCGCCCAGTGCCGCGAAGCCGGCACCGCGCATCCGCTTGTCGGGATCCTCCATCGCGGCGACGACGCGCGTGATGCCCGCAGCGGCGATGGCCTCCACGCATGGCGGCGTCGCGCCATGGTGCAGGCATGGTTCCAGCGTCACGTAGAGCGTCGCGCCGCGCGCGCGCGCGCCGGCCTCGTTCAGCGCGACCACCTCGGCGTGCGGCGTACCGGCGCGAGCATGAAAGCCCCGTCCGATAATCTCATCGTCGCGCACGACGACCGCGCCGACGAGCGGGTTCGGACTCGTGTTGCCTTTCGCACGCGCGGCGAGGCGCAGCGCTTCGCGCATGAAACGCGAGCTAGCCATAGTGTGAGATGTTCACCATCCGGGGCTAAAGCCCCGGCACTACATCCCGCTGGCTTGATAGACAAACTGTCAGGTCCGCGTGATGTCACGGCATTGTGCGCGCCTTGCTCGACTTTTTCGCCCCGGCTCGTTGCGCGGCGTGTGGAGCGTTCGGCGGTGATCTCTGCGCGGCGTGCTTCGCGCGCATCGAAGACGCCGCGCTCGTGCGCCGTGCGGGAGACGATCGGGCTCCGCCGATCGACGCGCTCGGGCGCTATGACTCGGCGCTGCGACACATCGTGCTCGCCTTGAAGTATCGCCATCGCCCCCGGCTCGGAGTGCAGCTCGGCACGATGCTCGGCGCGAAACTCGAGCAGCCTTTCGACGTCGTCGTGCCCGTGCCGCTTCACGCGCAGCGACGGCGCGAGCGCGGCTACAACCAGGCCGGCGTCATCGCGTCAGGAATCGCGTCGGTGCATCCTCGCTCGCCGCTCGTGCCGGAGGCGCTCAAGCGCTCGCGCGCCACGCTGCCGCAGAGCACGCTGGCATTGCCCGAACGCTCGGCCAATGTCGAGCGCGCATTCGTGCCGGGTCCGTCGGCGAACGATTTGGCGGGCGCGCGCGTTTTGTTGGTAGACGACGTCGCGACCACTGGCGCCACGTTGCAGGCCTGCGCCGCGGTCCTGCGGCGTTGTGGAGCGGCTTCGGTGCGCGCGGCGTGCGTCGCGATCCGGGTGTGATCCCGAAGGGGCGTGGCTCATCGCGACGAACCTTGCGCTCCCACTAGTATTTGAGAGGGTATTGTCATGAGCCGTATCACGCGACGCGATTTTGTGGCCGCGGGCTTGGCCGCCGGCGGCCTCTCGCTCTTTCCCGAGCTAGTGCCGAGCGCGGCCCGGGCGCGCGACGCGCTCAAGATCGGCGTGATCCTCCCGGCGTCAGGCGTCTATACGCAGCTCGGCGACGAGATCACAAAGGGCATGCGCCTGTATTTCGATCAGATGCGCAACAAGGCGGGCGGCCGCGACATCCAAGTCATCGCCGAGAACGAGTCAAGCGATCCCAGCGTCGCTGTCACGAAGGCCACCAAACTCATCCAATCGGACAAAGTGGATCTGCTCGCCGGCATCGTCGCCACGCCAGCCGCATACGCCATCCGCGATCTGGTGCACAGCACCCAAACGGTGCTCGTCGTCGCCAACGCCGGCGGTAACGCGTTGACGCGCGCCCGTAAGAGCCCGTATATCTTCCGCACGAGTTTCACCGCTTGGCAGTTCGGCTTCCCATTGGGCAAATGGGTCGCCGATCACCTCACCAAGAGCGTCTACATCATCGCCGCAGACTACGCGTACGGGCACGAAAGCGTCAACGGGTTCAAAGAGAGCTACACTGCGGCGGGCGGCAAGATCATCGACGAACTGTATCCGCCGCTCGGCAGCCCCGACTTCAGCTCGTACATCGCCAAGATCTCGGCCGCGCGGCCGGAAGTGCTCTTCGGCTTCCTCGCCGGCAGCGACGGCACCATCTTCCTCAATCAGTTCAAGCAATATGGCCTGGCCGGCAGAGTGAAGCTGGCGGTGATCGGCGATATGGTGGAGGAGAACACGCTGGCTCAGGTCGGCGATGCCGCACTCGGCGCGCGCAGCACGCTGCATTGGGCGCTCTTGATGAACAACCAGGCGAACAAAGATTTCGTCAAAGGCTTCACGATCAAGTACGGGACCGATCCCAGCGTATACGCGATGCGCGGCTTCGACACGGCGCGCGTCATCGTGGACGCGGTGAACGCGCTTGAGGGCGACACGTCGGACAAGAAGAAATTCGTGGCGGCTCTCGAGAGCGTCAAGTTCGACAGTCCGCGCGGTCGCTTCGAGTTCGATCCGGTCACGCACAACGTCATTCAGGATGTTTATCTGCGCGAGGCGGTGCTGACGGCGACCGGCGTGCACAATAGGGTCGTCGCGGACCTCGGGCGCATCCGGGATCCCGGTTAGGATTTCGGCGACGCGCCGCAGCGGCTGACGTCACAGGAACGCCGTGCCGCTGCAGCTCTATACGATTGAGGGACTCAACAGCCTGGCGTTCGCCATGCTGTTGTTCCTGTTGGCGTCCGGATTCTCGCTGATCTTCGGCGTCGGCCGAATCGCGAATCTGGCCCACGGCAGCATGTACATGCTGGGCGGCTACCTCGGCTTTTCGGTCGCGCAGCACAGCGGCAGTTTTTGGCTTGCGCTGCTCGTCGCGCCGGTCGCAGGCGCGCTCTTCGGCATCGTGGTCGAGCGCTTGCTATTGCGGCGCCTGTACGGCCGCGAACTCGATCAAGTGCTGCTGACTGTCGGGTTGGCATTCGTCTTGGCGGACGTCACACGCTGGATCTGGGGCGCCGATATTCGCGCGCTGCCGGCGCCGCCGGCGCTTTCCGGACTGGTGTCGGTGCTGGGCGTGCTCTATCCCAAGTATCATTTGTTCATCATCGCGCTGGGCGTCGTGCTCTTCGTCGTGGTCCTGCTCGCGATGCGCACGCCATGGGGCGCGAAAATGCGCGCGGTGACGAGCGATCCGCGCATCGCCGCCTCGCTGGGAGTCCCGACGGGCACGGTGAACGCGCTGACTTTCGCAGCAGCCACGGCGCTGGCCGCCTTCGGTGGAGCGGCCGGTGCGCCCATCGTCGCGCTGGCGCCCGGTCTCGACCTCACCATGATGCTGCTGGCGCTCATCGTGGTGGTGGTGGGCGGCCTCGGAAGCATCACCGGGGCTTTCGTGGGCGCGATCATCGTCGCGCTGGTGGACGGTTTCGGGCGGCTGTTCTTCCCCGAATCCGCTTCATTTCTCATCTTCGCGCTGATGGCGCTCGTGTTGAGCTTCCGGCCGCAGGGGTTGCTCGGGAGGGCTGGTTGATGCGCCCGCGCACGATCCTGCTCGGCTGCATCGCGCTCGTCGCGGCGCTCGCGCCGTTGTATCTGCACGGCTACGCTTTGTATCTGGCGACCGAAGTGGCCCTGTATGCCATCGCGGCGGCGGCGCTCGATCTGCTCGTGGGTTACGCGGGCCTGGTCTCGCTCGGCCAGGCGGCATACTTCGGCATCGGCGCCTATGCGGCTGCGATCGTAGCCGCCCATTTCGGCGCCGATCTGTGGCTGACGCTCGCCGCCGGTTTTGTCTGCGCCGCCATCTTCGCCGCCGTCACGGCGCCGCTCACGCTGCGCAGCCACGGCATCTTCTTCCTCATGGTGACCCTCGCGTTCTCGCAATTGGCGTACGCGACCGCCGACAAGTGGCACAGCCTCACCGGCGGCAGCGACGGGCTCGTCGTGCCGAAGCTGGCGATCAGCGACCCGGCGTTCTACCTCGTCGCGCTCGGAATCTTGGCCGCAGTGATGCTCGCGCTCGGTTTGCTCGTGCGCTCGCCGTTCGGGCGCGTGCTGGCGGCGACGCGTCAAAACGAGACCCGCGTCCGGGCGCTTGGACTCTCCGCCTTCTGGTACAAGTATTGGGCGATCGTTCTCGTCGGCGGGATCACCGGACTCGCCGGCGTCTTGCACGCGCACCATCGCGCGTTCGTGAGCCTGGCAGACCTGCATTGGACCAATTCGGTGACGCTGCTCGTCATGGTGCTGCTCGGCGGACGGCAAACGTTGTGGGGCGGTGTCGTCGGCGCAGCGGTCTTCACGCTGCTCGAGGCGTGGATCTCCTCGAAGACCGACCAGTGGGAGATGTTCGTCATCGGCGCTGTGCTGATCGCGATCGTGCTGTTCACGCCGCGCGGGCTCACCAGCCTCTTCGCGTCGTTCCGGACGATGGTCGGAGGCGGCGGCGAACATGCCTGAACTCCAGGTCGAATCCGTCACCAAGCGTTTCGGCGGGGTGGTCGCGCTGGATGGCGTTTCCCTTTCGATCGAGCGCGCCGAACGTCGCGCGCTCATCGGTCCCAACGGAGCGGGCAAGAGCACGCTGTTCAACGTGATCAGCGGCGAGCTGCGGCCCACGATGGGCGACGTGGACCTGGCAGGCGTGCGCACGACCGGCATGTCGCCGGAACGCATCGCGCGCCTGGGGCTGTCGCGCACCTTTCAGACCAGCAGTTTGTTCCCCGAGGCTACCGTCCTGGAAAACGTCGTGCTCGCATTGCTGCCGGGCGAGGGTCATCGTTGGAACTGCGTGACGCCGCTCGAACGTTTTGCCCATCACGAACAGCTCGCACGCGAGGCGCTGAACGCAGTCGGGCTGCTTGCGCGAGCGGGGAGCCTCGCCGGCAGCCTCTCTCACGGCGAATCGCGCCAATTGGAACTTGCGAGCGCGTTGGCGCAGCGGCCGCATCTTCTGCTGCTCGACGAACCGCTAGCCGGCCTGGCGAAGTCGGAGCGCGATCGGATCGGCGCGTTGCTGCGGGGCTTGCCGCGCGATCTCACGATCCTGCTCATCGAACACGATCTCGAGTTCGCGCAGGCCTTCGCCGACCGCATGACCGTGCTGCACAATGGCCGCGTGCTAGCCGAGGGCCCGCCGGATGACGTTCGCAACAACCCGGCGGTGATCGAAGTGTACATGGGCAGCGGCGCCGCGGTGGCGGCTCGCCGGCCCGAACGTGCTCCCGGCCCGGTACTGCTTGAGGTGCGTGGTCTACGCGCGGGATACGGCGAGGCGCTCGTGCTCGAAGACGTCTCCATCGACGTCCGCAAAGGCGAAGTGGTCGCGATCCTGGGCCGCAACGGCATGGGAAAGACCACGTTGCTCCATGCGCTGATGAACTTCGTGCCGTTGTCGGCCGGCAAGGTGAGGTTGGATGGCCGCGACTTGGCGCGCGCCTCCACGCTCGCTCGGGCACGCGCTGGGCTGGCGCTCGTGCCGCAGGGGCGTCACATGCTCGCCGGCCTGAGCGTGGCCGAGGAGCTTGACTTGAGTCCGCGCCCCGGACCTTGGACCCGCGAGCGGATCTTCAACCTTTTCCCACGTTTGCGCGAGCGGGCCGGTCAATCGAGCGTGAATCTGTCGGGCGGAGAGCAGCAGATGCTTGCGATCGCTCGCGCGATGCTGCGCAATCCCACACTTCTGCTCATGGACGAGCCGAGCGAGGGCTTGAGTCCGGCGCTGGTACGCTCGTTGGAGAGCACCATCGCTTCGCTGCGCGACGACGGCGAGACGGTGCTGCTGGCCGAGCAGAACATCGATCTGGCGCTCGCCGTCGCAGACCGCGTGTACGTGCTCGAGCACGGCCGCGTGGTCGAGCACGACACGGCGCGCGCCTTTGCTGCGCAGCGCTCGAGGTTGGAAAAGAGCCTGGGCGTTTGACGTGACAGCACGGGCATGCGTCATCGTCGCGAATCCGCGCTCGGGCGGCGGCAATGTCATCGCGGCAACGCGTGCGATTTTGACGACGCCTGAGATCAAGACGGTCGCCGTGCTGGAACTAAGCCGCGACCAGGAGTTCGCGAGCCGGCTCAATAGTTTTGTAGGTGATAAGAAGCCCATCATCGCATGCATCGGCGGAGACGGTACGATCTCCGCGGTGTTGAACGCGCTTGCGCATCCGGGCCGGTGCGTGTTGGCCGTCGTGCCATGCGGCTCGGGGAACGACCTCGCGCGAGAGCTGGACATCGACGGCGTCCGAACGGCGCTCGACGTGCTGGCCCGAGGGCGCGAGCGTTCGATCGATTTCGGCATCGTCAATGGAAAGCGCTTCGTCAACGGAGTGGGCATCGGACTGGACGCCGAGGTGGCTCGCATGGCGGCCGCGATCCGTGCGCGCGGCGTCTTTCATGCAGCGTCGTACTATTTGGCGGCGCTGCGAGGCTTGCTCACCGTCAAGCCGGTCGGCTCACGCGTAGCCGCCGCCGAACAGAGCCCCGTGCCGTTTGACGACCTCGTGATGATCACGATCGGCAACGGCAAGTGGTACGGCGGCGGCTTTCGCGGTGCTCCGCTCGCCGAGCTAGACGATGGGATGTTGGATTGCTACGCGTTCCGCGACGTGCTCGGGCTCTTCCGGCGGCTGGGGCTGATGCAGCGCATTAAGGCCGGCGTGCACGGCAAGGATCCGAATGTCACCGCGATCCGCACCGATCGACTCACGATCGAGTTCGCGCGAAGCGTGGCGATGCACGTGGACGGCGAACTCACCGAAACCACGCGCGCAGACATCTCGCTGGTCGCGCTTGGCGCAAGAATACTGGCTTAGGCGTCTCGCGCGGTGATGTGCCCCGCGACGGCATATTCACCGCCGTTTTGGACCGTGCCGGGCGCTACGACGGCGTTGACGCCGAAGATCGCGTCGCGGATGCGCGCGCCCGCGCCGACGCGTACGCCGCTCCACAGGATCGACTGCTCGATGAGCGCGCCCGCTTCAATCACGCAGCGGCTGCCGATGCACGACGGCCCAACGATTCGAGCGCTGGGATCGAGCGTGACGCCCGGACCGGTCAGCACGCCGTCGCGCAGCGCTGCGCCGTCGGCGATCGCCAGCTTCACGACGCCGGTCAACGCGTCGCGATGCACGCGCCGGTATTCCGACGGCGTGCCGACGTCGCACCAATACGCCTCCTGGCGCATGCCGTAGAAGCGCTCTTCGGCCTTCAAGAGATAGGGGAAGACCTGCTTGCCGAAATCGTAGAACGTGTTGGCCGGGATGTGCTCGAGGACGCTGGGCTCGAAGATGTACACGCCGGTGTTGACGAAGTTGCTCAGCTCCGTCCCCGGCACCGGTTTCTCTTGGAAGCTCTTGATGCGCCCGTCCGAATCCGTCACCACCACGCCGTACTGACTGACGTTCTCCGCTTGCGCCAGCACGATCGTCGCGGTGGCGCCGCGTCGCTGGTGGAAGGCGATGGCCGCCGCAAGATCGATGGTGGTGACGTCATCGCAGCCGATGACGACAAAGGTCTGGTTGAACCGGGCCGCGAGCTGCTTGACCGCGCCGGCGCTGCCCATGAGTTCCGTCTCGTGCAGATACGTGATGCGCGCGTTCCATTTCGCGCCCTCGCCGACGTACTTGCGCACCGCATCGGCGAAATAGTGGACGTTGATGGCGATGTCATCGACGCCGTTGGCGCGCAAGTATTCGAGGACGTGGGCGACGACCGGCCGGTCGAGCACCGGCACGAGCGGCTTGGGCACGTTCAGCGTGAGCGGATACAGGCGGGTGGAAAGACCGCCTGCTAGGATCATCCCGCGCATGCGTGGACTCTTTGACCGTTGGGGTTGGCCCGCCTACCGCTCGCCATGGCCTCGCTCGAAGAACGCCTGTCTGAGCGCACGCGCTGCGAAAACCGGCAGCGCGAGTTGCCGCGCGAAGCGGCGAGGTTCGCGCACCAAACGATACAGCCACTCCAGGCCGGCCCGCCGGATCGCAAGCGGCGCGCGCGGCATGCGGCCGGAAACGACATCGAACGCACCGCCCACTCCTATGCACGTCACGGGGCCGAGCGCGTTTCGGTGCTCGGAGATCCAGTATTCCTGACGCGGGAATCCCATGCCGACAAACGCGAGACGAGCGCCGGACTCGCGAATGCGGCGTGCCACGCTCTCGCCGTCCTCGGCCGGGAAGTAGCCGTGCTGCGCGCCTGCGATCTGCAGGCCGGCGTGCCGGCCGGCGAGCGCGGCGCCGGCTTGTGTCGCTACGCCATCGGAGCCGCCGAGCAAGAACATCCGCCAGCCGCGCGCGACGCTCTCCGCGCACAAACGCTCGAGGAGGTCGATGCCGGGAACGCGCTCCGGAACCGGGCGCCCGAGCCAGCGCGATGCGAGCACGATGCCAAGGGTATCGGGCACGACCAGGTCTGCAGCGTTGATGACGTCTCGGTAGCGCTCGTCCCGGTATGCCAGGTTCGCCATTTCGGCGCCCAGCGTCACGACCTGCGCGAAGCGCCCGGCCTCTATAAAGGAGGCGATTTGCTCGACGGCTCCCGCCATGTCGACGCGATCGACCCGGCAGCCGAGAATCCTGACGGAGTTCTGCGCGAGTGTGCCGGCGGTCAACGCGCCGGTGCGGCGGCCAGCGTCCGAAGCCATGGCGCGATCGCTGCGTCGAGCGCCCGCTCTTGCTCGGCGTTCAGCGGACACAGCGGCGGACGGCAGCGTCCGGTCGCGAAGCCGAAGCGCCGCATGGCCGCCTTCACCGGGATCGGGCTGGTCACCGCAAAGAGCGCCTTGCATAGCGGCAGGAGTTTCGCGTGAAGCGCGGCGGCGCGGCCGCTGTCGCCCGCTTGGAACGCGTCAAGCATGGCGCGGACGTCTTCACCCGCGACATGGCTGATGACGCTCACGATGCCGCGTCCGCCGATCGCCGCGATCGGCAGCGTCAGGTGATCGTCGCCGGAGTAGACGTCGAAATCAGGCGCCACCCGGGCGATGATCTCCGCGATCTGCATCAGGTCGCCGCTGGATTCTTTGACCGCGACGATGAGCGGGTGCTTAGACAGACTCACGATCGTGTCCGGCAGGATGTTGACTGCGGTGCGCCCGGGGATGTTGTAGATCGCGATCGGGGTCTTTACGGCATCTGCGATCGCCGTGAAATGCTCGATCAAGCCGGCTTGGGGAGGCTTGTTGTAGTACGGTCCGACGAGCAACAGCGCGTCCACGCCGCATTGCTCGGCCTTCTTGCTCAGTTCGACCGAGTGGTGCGTGTCGTTGCCGCCGGTGTTGGCGATGACTTTGGCTTTGCCGCGGACCGCTTGAGCGACGGCCACGAAGAGGCGCAATTTCTCCTCATCGCTCAGCGTCGGCGATTCGCCGGTCGTGCCCGCGATCACCAAGCCCGTCGTACCGCGCTCGCACAGCCACGCCGCAAGCCGCCCGGCTTCGTCGTAATCCACAGCGCCGGTGTCGCGCATCGGGGTGATCATCGCGGTGACGACGGGCCCGAATCGTGACATGTTACGCGTCCTTCCCTAGGCCGAAGTAGTCGTGCAAGGATTGCTCCGCCGCGGCCGCCACGGCGCCCGGCACCAATATCGAGATCGTGATGTTCGAATCGGTGCTGTGGATGATCGGAACCCCGTTGGACACGAGCGCCTTGACGACTTTGTACATGACGCCCGGAGTGCCGCGCATGCCGGAGCCGACGATGGATATCTTCGCACAGTCGCGCGTGGCACGGGCTGCGACGGGCAGCGCGTCGAGCAGCTTGCGCGCCAGTTCAAGCTCGTCGTCTCGCACGATGAAGAACACGCCGGCCGCATTGACGTTGATGCAATCGAGGTTCACGCCCGATTCCGCCATCACGCGAAAGATCTCGGTCTCCCAACCACCCGGCATGGCGGCTGCTTCGGGCACGACGTGCAGAAAGGTGTACCCGAGCATCGTCGCGATGCCCGTCACCGGATGATCCGACGCGAGCGTGCGCTCGGCCCCGACGCCGGTGCCGACGCCGGTCCGCAGACTGCGGATAGAGTATGGCGTCCGCCCGTCGCGCGCGACCTGCGCAGCTTTGTCGTGCATGACGCTGGCGCCGAGGCCCGCGAGTTCGTCCAGCTCTTCAAACGTGAGTTCCTCGACTGTGTGCGCGGCGGGCACACGCTTGGGATCGGCGCTCATCACGCCGTCGACGTCGGTGAGGATCTCGCATTGCACATTGCCGAGCGCGCGCGCAAGCACGACCGCCGTGAGGTCGCTGCCGCCTCGTCCTATCGTGGTGACGCTGCCGTCCTCCGCGATCCCTTGGAAGCCGGCCACGACCGGCGTGACGCCCGCGTCGAGCAGCGTGCGGAGGTTGTCGGGCTCGACCGCAACGACCCGAGCATCGCCGTGGTTCGCGTCGGTGTGGATGCCCGCTTGAGCGCCGGTCAGCGCACGAGCAGGGATGCCTTCGCTTTCCAGCAGCGCGGCAAAGATGCTCGCCGAAATCGTCTCGCCGCACGAAAGCAGAAGATCCCGATTGGGACCGCCTTTGATGCCGGGGGCGAGGTCTAACAGCGTATCGGTGGCATACGGCGCGGGGGCTCGCCCCAGCGCTGAGACGACGATGACCGGCCGCGCACCCGCTGCAAGCTTATCGCGCACGCGCTTGACGGCAAGAGCTCTCAGTTCCGGCGTGGCAAGCGATGAGCCGCCGAACTTCATGACGACTTCGCGCGCCGCGGCCCGCGGCTGTTGCGCTCCGCTTGCGCGCGCGCTCACGCCGGCACTCTTGCTCGCTCGCGCAGCGCCGCCTCGACGATCTGCACGGCATTGGTCGCCGCGCCCTTGCGCAAGTTGTCGCAGACGATCCAGCACAAGTACGCTCCGGGGTGCGCGTGGTCGGCGCGTAGGCGCCCGACGAAAACCTCGTCGCTGCCGGCGGCTTCGAGCGGCGTCGCGTATGCGTTGCCCTCGAGGAAGCGCACGCCGGTCGCGCTCTTCAACAGGGCGCGAATCTCATCGATCGGAGCCGGCTTCTTCGGGGCGAACGAGACGCTTTCGCTGTGACCGACCACGACCGGCACGCGCACGGTGGTGGCCGAGACGCGCAGCTCGGGCAGTGCAAGGATCTTCTGCAGCTCGGCGGCGATCTTTTGCTCTTCTTCAACATATCCGTCGTCGCCGAACGGGCCGACCTCCGGCACGACGTTGCCCGCGATGCGGCGAGGCAGCGCGGCGCGCACGCTGCTGCCGGCGCTCTGCGCCGCGAGTTCTTCCACGGCGTCCTTTCCCGCACCCGAGACGCTTTGGTAGGTCGAGACGCTCACCCACGACAGGCCGAAAGCGCGCTCGATCGGCGCGAGCGCGACGGCGAGCGGGATGGTGGAACAGTTGGGATTCGCGATCAGCTGATGAGCTCCGATGCTGCCCGCGTTGACTTCGGGCACGACCAAGGGAACGGACGGATCGAGCCGATAAACGGTTGATTTGTCCACCACCAGCGCGCCGGCTGCGGCGGCGCCGCGCGCGTAGCGCCGGCTCACCGCGTCGCCACCCGCAAAAAATGCGACGTCGACGCCGCTAAAAGGCTCGCTCACGTCCTCGAGCCGCTCGACCGTCGCGTCCACGCCGCACGCCCGCACGGTTGCGCCTGCCGAGCGCGCGGTGGCGTAGCAGCGCAGCGCCGCGACCGGAAAGCGCCGTTCGTCCAAAATGCGCAGCAGCGTCTCGCCGACCAATCCGGTCGCGCCGACGATGGCGACGTTTTGCGGCCGCGGGCCCGCGTTCACAACAACTCTTCCAGACCTTCCACGAAGCGGTCTAATCCCGGCGCTGCGCGCACCGCCCGGAGCACGCCGGGCATGAACGACTCGCGCGAGAACGAGTCGTGGCGGATGGAGAGCGTTTCCCCAACACCGCCGAAAAGCACTTCTTGATGCGCTACCACGCCGGGCAAGCGCAGGCTGTGCACCCCGACGTTGTCCAGCGCGGCGCCGCGCGCGCCCTCTGCGCGGGTGAGTTTGGTCTGCGCGCGATCGAAAGCGCCGGTCTTTGCCAGTCGTCGCGCCGTCGCCATCGCGGTGCCTGACGGCGCATCGTTTTTTCCCGACTCGTGCATTTCGATGATCTCAACCGCTTTGTAGTAGCGGCTCGCCTCGGCTGCGAACTTCATCATCAGCACGGCGCCGAGCGCGAAGTTCGGCGCGAACACGGCGCCGATGCGAGATCGTTCGCACGCCGCGCGCAGTTCCACGATGTCGTCACTAGAGTAGCCCGAGGTGCCGATGACCGGCCGCACGCAGCGCCCGATCGCCGCGAGCGCTAATTCTTTGGAAAAGGGAAACACGGTGAAGTCGACCAGCACGTCGGGCTTGGCCCGCTGCACCAAATCGACGAAGGCGTCGAACTCGTCGGCGCCCTGTGCGGTGCCCGGCTTCACGAGCCCGCCGGCATATTCGAGGTCATCGGCTGCGCGCAGCGCTGCCACGGTCGCAAGCCCCATCTTGCCGTGCGCTCCCGCAACTCCGACGCGAATCATCATGGCGATGTTCTCACGAACTAAATTTGGACCTTTTCCAATCTCGCGTAGTTGAGCATGATGCTCTTGCGGCCGACCGCTCCGAAGTCGACCGTCACGAACGCGTCCCCACCCGCGCCGCGCACTTCCAAAACCACGCCGCTGCCGAATTTCGGATGACTGACCGCGTCGCCCGCGACCAGCTCGATCTCGCGCTCGATCGGAGCCGGAACGGCGACGTCCTCCCAGGTCCCGCCGAGTCCGATGCTAGGCATCGCCGGCGCGTTGAGAAACTCCAAGCCTGTCATCTCCTCGAGAAAGCGAGATGGCGGATGGAGATAGGCGCTGCCGAACGTCGTGCGGCGTTTGGCGTACGTGAGATACAATTCATCGATGGCGCGCGTCACCCCGACGTAGCATAGGCGGCGCTCCTCTTCGATCTCGTGCGGGTCCACCAGCGCGCGGTTGTGCGGAAAAATGCCTTCTTCAAGTCCGCACAGGAAGACGACGGGAAACTCCAGGCCTTTGGCCATGTGCAGCGTCATGAGCGTGACGGCTGACTCGCCTTCCTTCATCGCGTCGAGGTCCGACACGAGCGAGATGTTCGACAAGAAGCCGGCAAGGTCGGGCCCCTCGCGTTCGGCGTAGTCGCGCGCCACGCCGATCAGTTCCTCAAGGTTCTCGAGGCGGGCGCGCGATTCGGGCGTGTCCTCCTCGCGCAGCTCGCGCGCGTACCCCGTGTCCTCGATGATCGACAGCAGCGCGGCTGCCGGCCCCTGATCGTTGGCGATCGTCGCAAAGGCCTCGATGTCGCGCATGAACGACGCGATATCCTTGACCTTCTTCGGTGCTACCGCACCCACCACGTCTTGATCCGCGAGCGCCGTTGCGAACGTCAGTCCTCGGCGCGCGCCCTCGTCGGCGATCGAGTTCAGCGTGGTCGGCCCGATGCCGCGCTTCGGCGCATTGATGATGCGGCGCAGGCTCACGCCATCGTCGCGATTGAGCAAGTAACGCAGGTAGGCCAGCGCGTCTTTGACTTCGGCCCTGGCGTAGAAACCGACCCCGCCGACCACGCGGTACGGCATGCCGGCCACGAGCATCGCCTCTTCAAAAGCACGCGATTGCGCGTTCGTGCGGTACAGCACCACGTGATCGCCCAAACTGCGCCCGTCGCCGATGACGCCTTCGCGGATGGTCTCCACCACGAAACGCGCCTCGTCACGGTCAGTCGATGCGGCGTAGACGCGCACGGGCTTGCCACTCTCGCGCGACGTCCACAACTTCTTGTGATGGCGTTGGGTGTTGTGGGCGACGAGCGCGTTGGCCGCCGACAGCACGGGCGAGGTCGAGCGGTAGTTGCGCTCGAGCCGATAGGTGGCGGCGTTGGCGAAGTCGCGCTCGAAGCGCAGGATAATGCGATGATCCGCCCCGCGAAAGGCGTAGATCGACTGATCGTCGTCGCCCACGACGCAGATGTTGCCGGATCCAGCGGACAGACCGCGCACCATTCGATATTGCGCTTCGTTGACGTCCTGGTACTCGTCCACGAGGATGTACGCGAAGCGCTCGGACCATTGTTTGGCCTCGCTCCTGCCGGAGCGCAGCAGCGCGATCGTGCGCATGATGAGGTCGTCGAAATCCAGCGCGTTGGACAGATTGAGACGTCGCTGATACTCCGAATACAGCGCTGCCACGTTGGGCGAGAGTTGACCGTCGGCGGAGTCCGCGAACGCCGCCGGATCGATCAGCCGCTCTTTTGCCCGGCTGATCTGGGCCAGCACCGCGCCAGGCGCATAATGCCGTTCGTCGAGGTTGAGGTCGCGCAATACTTCCTTTAGAAGACTGCGTTGGTCGGCTTCGTCGTAGATGACGAAATTCGGAGCGACGCCGACCGTCTTGCCGTCGCGGCGAAGAATGCGCACGCCGATGGAGTGAAACGTTCCGACCCACAAACCGTGCGCTTGTGGTCCGACGAGCGCATGCAGCCTCCTCTTGAGCTCGCCGGCCGCCTTGTTCGTGAACGTGACCGCGAGGATGCGATGCGCGGGCGCCTTGTCGCCCGCGAGCAGGTGCGCGATGCGATGCGTCAAGACGCGCGTCTTGCCGCTGCCCGCGCCCGCAAAAATAAGGACGGCGCCGTCCGTGTGGGACGCCGCCGCGCGCTGCTCTTCGTTCAGGAGTTCAAGCGGATCCATAGGCTAACCGTTGTGTTTCGCCCCGATCCGCTTCAACGCCTACACGTGATGCTTAGCCATGCGCGATGGAGAGGTGCGCGTGCAAGTACGATAACGTGCTTTCCGCGCCCATGTTCTGGTTGAGGCTGCCGTGCTTGAGACCATCGCAGCACCCGCCCGTCTGCGGGTGCGCCACCATCAGTCCATCGCTGTTGTTGCCGAAAAACCATTCGAAAGTTCGAAGTGCGCGATCGCGATAGCCCGAGTCTGCGGTGACCTTGGCTGCGGCAAGCCACGCGTCCACCATACCGCAAGCCTCGATCGGCTGCTGGTCGTACAGCGGGCGCCGCTTGCCGCGCACGTACCAGCCGTCGTTGCCGATCGGCAAGAACGTGTCTTGCGGCTGGGTGACCGAGGCGAGAAAATTCAGGGAGCGCATCCCGATGTCGCGGTAGCGCTGCTCGCCGGTCACCTCAAAGGCACGCAGCATCGCCTCGGGCAAGCGCCCGTTGCCCCAAGTCAATTCGGGTTCCCACCACGGCCACTCGTCAGAAGCGTTCGCCTCAAAGGCCGACGCGAGGTCTAAGGCGAGTTCATCGACCTGGGGCCGCACCTGGGGTAGGCTCTTCGCCGCGTGGCACAGCCCGAGCAGAGCGTAGCCCCTCGGCCTGATGCCTTCCAGGTCGCGAAGATGCGGCAGGGAGCGCTCGAGCACAAGGGTGACCGCTTCACGCCAGATGCCGCGCGGACACAGACTCATCGTCACGCCGCAGGCCCACGCCGCCCGGCCGATGCTATCCGGCGAGCCGATCTCGTCGGTGAAATCGCCGTGCTCGTCCATCAGGTTGTGAAACGCGCCGTCTGCGCGCTGCGACGTCTCGACGAAGCGCAGCGCGGCGCGGCCGATAGCAGCGGCGTCTTGGTCGTCCTGCTTCAGCGCAAGCGCGAGGGTCGCCACGATGAGCGCCCGCGCGTTATCGTCAAGACAGTAGCCGGACGTTAGATCGCGCACCGCTCCGCGCGCGAACTGCACCATGCCGAAGCGATCGAAGAGATTCAGGCAATGATCGAAGCGAGGAAGTCTTCCGGCCAGCGCCTCGGCGGTATATCTGGACCAGTCCGGCGCGCTATGGGCGCGTTCGGCATGCACCGCCCGCAGGCTCAATCGGCCGCCGTCACTCGCGGTCGCGGGCCCGGAAGGGCTTCACGCAGCAGCCCCGCACCAGCAGGCATCCGCGCGGCTTCGCGCACCACGACCTGTTGGCGGATCGCCCCAGCGAACGCGTCTTCATATGCGCGGGCGACGCGCGGCCAGATCATCTGGCGGCCGAAGCGATAGGCGGAGAGCTCTATGGACGTGCGCAGATGCCGATCGCCCAAGATGGAGTTGACCGCAGAAGCGACGGCTGCAGCGTCGCGGAACGGCACGACGATGCCGCGACCCGCGCCCAGCAGTTCGCGCGCATAGGCGCTGGCGCTTGCGACGACCGCTCTGCCGCACGCTACGGCGTAGGAGAGCGTGCCGCTGACGATTTGGTGCGGGTCGAGGGATGGCGAGACGTAGACGTCGGTCGCCAGCAAGTGCGTGACGACTTCTTCGTCGGACATGTAGTGGTCGTCGAAGAACACGCGATCTTGCATGCCAAGTTCGCACACGCGTTGCCACAGCGATTCGCGGTAGGCTTCGCCCTCGTGCCGGCGCACGCCAGGATGCGTCTCACCGAGCAGCAGGTAGACCGCGTCCGGATTCCGCCGGAAGATCGAAGGCAGCGCGTCGATGACGTATTCGATGCCCTTGCCGCGGCTGAGCAGACCAAAGGTCGAGAGCACGGTCTTGCCGCGCAGGCCCAGCGGGCGCTTGAAATGGCGGCTCACGCGCAGCGGCACGTCGGGAACGCCGTGGAGCACGATGTGCACGCGACGAGGATCGATGCCGTAGTGCTGGTCCAGCAAGCGCCGGCCGGCCTCGGCGAGCACGATGACGGCGTCACTGCGGTTGCATATCTCGCGCGTGACGTGGCGAAGGCTGGGCTCCGGGTTCGGGAGGATGGTGTGCAGCGTCGTCACGATCGGCTTGCGGACGCGACTCATGAACTCGAGGAGCATGTTGCCCCGCTCGCCGCCGAAGAGGCCGTATTCGTGCTGCAGGTTGATGACATCTGCGCGGTGCGCGTTCGCCAGCCGTGCCGCAGCGGCGTACGAAGCGAAGTGATCGCGCCCGATCTCGCCGATCACGCATGCGGGATAGGCATAGGACTTGTCGGCATCGGTCACGGCGATGACGTCGCTCGACTCCTTGGTCAGCGCATCGTACGCGCCGCGGATATCTTCAGTGAACGTCGCGATGCCGCACTCGCGCGGCGGGTACGAGCCTACCCAAAGCGCAGCCTTCGGGCGGGCGCGCCAGGGAGCAGAAATGAGAAGCGGAGGCAACGTACGCGTTAGCATTGCACCTTCAGGAAAAAGCTTGGTTCAAATTCGGATGTATCGCTACTATTATACCATTGGACGCAGGTCACAAACACTTGCACGAGGTGCATGGCGGGACGGGACAGCCGTCTAGCGGGACCTGGTGATACTTTCGCCGCTGGCGAGCACCGCGCCGGGCGGAACAACGGCCTCGCGATCCACTGCGACGTCGATCCCCAAAATCGCGCCTCGAACGCAAGCTCCTTGGCCCACCGAGCAACCGGGCCACAGAATGCTGTCAGCGACGATCGCATCGCGCCCGATGCTGCAGCCGTCGTAGCACACGGCATAGGGTTCGAGGCTGGCACCTGGTTCGAGTTCCACGCCCGCGCCGACATACACCGGTCCGCGCACCTCGACTCCAAGTGGCAGCGGCGCGCCATCAGCCGACCACACGCTTGGTGCGATTTCGACGCCGATTGGAGCGGCAAATCGGCCGTCGAGAATATCATGGTGGGCTTGCCGATACGTGTCGGGGCGGCCTACGTCGATCCAATAATCTTCGGTGCAGCGCGCGAAGACCGCGCCGGTCTTTTCGATGAGTTGGGGAAAGGTCTCACGCTCGATCGAGACCGGACGGCCTGCCGGTATCGCCTCGAGCGCCGCCGGTTCGAGCACGTAGGTCCCAGCGTTGATGTCGCGCGCGCTGCTCTCGCCCGGCTTCGGCTTCTCCACGAAGCGCAACACGCGCCCAACGGCGTCCGTTTCGACGACGCCGAACTGGCTTGGGTCTTCGACAGGGCGCGTATGAATCGTGGCGATGGCGCCCTGTCGGCGATGATCCTGAAGCAGCGCGACGAGATCGAGGCTGGTCAGCACATCGCCGTTGCAGGCGAAAATGGTGCCATCGATATGATCGACCGCGTTCTTGATGGCTCCGGCCGTGCCCAGCGGTTCGACTTCGTGCACGTATTTGAGGCGCACGCCGTACGCGCGCCCGTCACCGAAATGCGCTTGGATCGCCGCCGGCAGGTAGCCGCACGAGAGGATGGCCTCGTCGACGCCGGCCGTGCGAAAGCGCTCGATGATCCAGCCGATGAAGGGCCGCCCGAGGAGCGGCACCATCGGTTTGGGCAACGCATAGGTGAGCGGCCTCAGGCGCGTGCCCTCGCCGCCGACTAAGATGACTGCTTGCACGGAAGTGCCGTTAGCCTTCCGAGCGGCCCTCCTGGAGTCCTACGTGCCGGCGCCGCCGCCGATGCGCCACAAATACTTGACGATGACCCGATCCAGCGTCGTCGGCGCGGCCGGCGTGCCGAAGGACACGAACAACTCGCTGCCGCTCTTGAATTTGTTGTGCAGGCCTGCCGCGAAATTCACGCCGGAGGTCGCGAAGCCGCCGTTGCCGTTGATCGAGCGCAAAGCAAGCGTCAGATTCGTCTCAGGCCCCAACGACTCGCCCACGGCCAGGCTGCGCAGGATCTGCCCGTCGACGCCGATCGCGGCCGAGCGCTCGTGCGTCCCCGCGTAGGTGAGCGATACGTTGAACCGCGTTCCGATCGGCCGCGTGGTGAACACATTGAACTGTTGCAGGTAGAATGTCGCGAAGGGGCCGGCCCCGTAGAAGAAATCGACCGGCGAGGGTGTGCCGTCGCGATAGCCGAGCGTGAACGACGATTGATTGAATGGCAGCATGATTCCGCCGGTGAGCACGGGGTCGTCGAGCGAGCTGGTCGCTTGGGTCAGATTGAGGTGCAACAGCCCCTTCGTGAAGAGATCCGTCGTGCCGAAGAAATCCGCTTCGTGGACCGCACCCGCGCGCGTCAGGAACCGGTCGGCCGCGAAAAATCCGGTCCAGGTCTTAAGGGCCCGCGTCGTCGTGAGAAAATCGGTGAACGCCTCCGGGCCGCGGATGTCGTTGACGGTGGTGAAACCGTCGATCGGGCCGTAGCCCGGACCGACATCGAGATAACCGATGTTCCACTCGTAGTTCGGCTTGTGGACGTCGAGGAAACCCGATCGGCCGTATGCGAACTGATGCGTCGGGTCGCTGATGATGCGACGCTGCTCGAGCGACTGATCGTATCCCCACACGAAGCCGGTCTTGAGATTTCGCCCGGCGATGCCGGATTCGACCGTGGTGTCGTTGCCGATGTCGTGATGGCCTTCCACCGCGTTGACCCAGTACAAGAACGTGCGGTCCTGCAGCGCATGCTTGAATGAGAACGCCTCATCGTCCAGGCGCGCGCCCTGTGCCGTGCTGCGCACGGAGAGCGCGCCGAGCTGCTGCATGCCGTAGGTTCCCTCCACTTTGAAACCGCGATCGAAGGTGCCGATGCTCGGCGTGTAGAGAACCTGATCCGCCGGGCCGATGAGGCCGCCGAGCGGGAAGGAGATGTTCGTGAAATACTGCCCGCCCTGGGCGAAGAACGGGCGATACTCCGCCAGGTTGCGCTGGAACTCTTGCGGCACGATCGTCTGCTGATCCACTTCGACATTCGAGAAGTCGGGATTGAGCGTCCCCACCGCCGCGATGGTGCTCGTCACCGGATAGACGAAGTCGAGCCCGTAGTTGCGCACGCTCTGCGTCGCAAACGTGTTGTTCGACTGCTGGAAGACTTTGCGGTCCTTGCCGAAGCTCTCCAGGCCGTAGATCTCGGCGCGCGGCTTGGGCCGAGCCGCCGATCCGGCGATGTCGAGACCGCTCAGGGCGGGCCACCAGCGCGCGTCGGTGAGTGCAGGCCAGTTCGGCGGCTGCCCGTCTTGCATGAGCCCGTCATATGCCCACGTGTAGTGCTCGGCGGTGGCGGCGACGTTGCGGACGAAGTTGATGCGCCAAGTCTGGTTCTTGCCGCCGGCGGCGCGCAAGTCGTTCAGAGGAATGGTGAGCATGGCGGTCCAGGTGGAGCCTTGGACCGCGGCTTGCGCCTCCCAGGGCGGCGCGTAGCGAGCGGACTCGATCGACTGCTGATAGCGCACGCCGCGCGGGGTGGTCTCGAAATAGTAGACCGCCGAACCTGCGCCGCTCGTGTCGATGCCCACGCCGACGCAGTCATCCTGGCCGAAGCCGATGTTGTTCGTCGTTTGGTCCGCGTGGATCGGCACGCCCTCTTGCCTGACGCGAAATGCGACGTACACATTCTTGTCGTCGTAGAGCAGATACGCCGTGGTCTCAAGCGGGGCGGTCTTGCGCGCCGTAAGGTCTTGGAAGTCCGACGCGGTGACAGCCTTTTGCCACGCCGGGTCCGAGAGCGCCGCATCGAACTTGGGCGGCACGTCCACCCGCGCAGCGGCGTAGGACTTGAGATGATCGACGGCGGCCGCTGCCGGCAAGCACGCCAGCCAAAGTGCGATTGCCGCGGCCGCCGTCGCAGCCGCGGCCGGCAACGCGCCGAACCCCGCACTCATTTGGCGCTGCTTACACATGATTCGAGAGTCCCCTTCGGGAACCGCGCATTATGAAAAAAACGAATTCCGCTTATCGCAAGGACGTGGACAAATACATCGCGGGGGTCCCGGAGCCTGCGCGCAGCACACTGAAAAAAGTGCGCGCGGCGATTCGTTCAGCTGTGCCGCCGGAGGCGACCGAGGCCATCAGCTATCAGATCCCCACCTTCAGGTACAAAGGCTCGCTGGTCGCATTCGCCGCGTTTTCGAAGCACTGCAGTTTTTTTCCCATGAGCATGGCAGTGATGAGGAAGTTCAAGAACGACCTAAAGAAGCTTGACACGTCTAAAGGTACCATCCGCTTCCTTCTGGACAAGCCTCTGTCTGCCGGCCTCGTGAAGAAATTGGTGAAGGCGCGGATAGCGGAGAACGAACGCAGGAAACAGCGCTGAACGAGCTGCCTAGCGGTCGCGTTTAGATCTTTGATTTTGCGGTCGCCAGTAATTTTCGAACGGTGTCGAAGGGCACCATTGACCCGACGCGACCAACGATCATTGTGATGTAGCCGCTCGGATCGCCGCAAGTCGCGGACAACACGGTCTTCACCTTGAGGCTATAGCAGCCGACGTTGCCGAATTGCTGGACGACGACGTTCTCTCCGTTCGCTTTCATCCTGCGGGGAAGCTTGAGCATCGTCTGCACATCGGGAGGCAGCCCGGGGCTGCCGGGCTTGGCGTATTGCACTTGTGCGTATTCCACTGTTGCCGCCGTGCCCCCACCGAATACCGCGGTGCAAATCGACACGGCGGCGTTGTCGCTGCCGTAGACCTTCGTGGCCTTTTTTCCGAGGACGCGTTCCACGTCAGCGGTCGGCATGAGGCGGCACACCTTTGCGTTGGCTGAGTTCGCCGCGAGCGAGGGTGCTGCGCTCCCCACACCAAACGCGCAGCCAAGCGTGGCGACAAGTGCGAGGTACGCAAGCGATCGGGTAATCGACATGGTTGAACCTCCGTCTGGATGGTCGCGGCTAACGAGCATCAAACAACCTGCTCGGTAATACGGATATGGGCGTCGGTTAAGTGCAATCCGTATTTTTCGATATCATTGATACAGTCATCGACATTTACGCCAGGCTGAGACTCCCCTCTGATCATCGTAAGTGTCTTGAAAGCGCTCCAGTCCCCGAACCGCGATGGCAGGTTTGCTCCCGTGCTGTCCTCTGTGAAACCGAAGACGCGGCCTGCGCCCCTGAAGATGTAGACTTGCATGAGTCGTCTCCGTAGTTTTCAAGTACATAACCGCGGAAGGAGCTGTCTCCGCCTTGAGAGTCCTTGGCGGCCTTGTAGTGGTGCGGGTTCTAGCCTACAACTACCTTTCAACCACCTTAGTATGCCGGCCGAGGTTCGCAGGAGAACCAGAATCGTCTAATGCTCGCGGGCCTGGAAACGATGGCCATATTTTTGCGCGATCGCCATAACCCTTTGAACGTCTTGCGTGGTCGGCGGACTTGGGGCCGCGTCTACCGCAAGCGGAACACCGGCTTCTTCAAAGAACGCGCCCAGCCGAGCCGAACCGGTCACGAGAAGTCGGGCTGGCGCACCGGTTGTATTTCGAAAGCCGTGGATCTCGTCGCTCGGCACGTTGATCACATCGCCGGCTGAAGCGGGAATCCAACCTAAACCGGATTCGTCCATACGCGCAACCTCGATCGATCCCTCGATGACCGAAAAGGCTTCGTGATCCGGATGCTGGTGCGGCGGTACGCCCCCACCAGGTGGTACGAACGTCTCAAGCATGCAGTACTGGCCGCCGGTGTCGGACGGCGTCAGTATCCACTCCATGTGCCCGGTGAGAACGCGGATCTTTGGTCCGGATCCGCGGCGATGAAGACCCACGGTTTGTCTCCTACGTGCGTGCGCGTTTTCGTCGCGAACTAGAGGCGGCACTTATCTTGGAAAGCCCCGGTCAGTGGTAGCCCCAAGGGAATTCGAATCCCTGTCTCCGCCTTGAGAGGGCGGCGTCCTAGGCCTCTAGACGATGGGGCCGTGGCTCCCGGGCAAGGTCTCGAACCTTGACTCTCCTGGTTCAGAGCCAGGCGTGTTGCCAATTACACCACCCGGGATCGCATGTCCGATTCGCTGCCGCCGGGCGTTTTGCTTTCGATTTCGCGCCAAACGCGCGCGGGGGCGATGCGGGCAAGCGCCGAACGCTTGCGGCGCAATGCAGCTCGACCGCGAAGCTCTCGCGGCCACGATATCGGCCGCGTACAAGGACCGCTCTCTTCTTGCTTCGGGCGTGGTGCGCAAAGCCGTGGAGCGCGTTCTCGGCGCGCTTGACAGCGGCTGGGTGCGCGCGGCTGAACCCGTGGACGGCGAGTGGGTGATCAACGAGTGGATTAAGGAAGCTATCCTCCTCTATTTCGCGTTGCATAACAGCGAGCCGACCGAAGCGGGTCCGATGCACTTCTACGATAAGATCCCGCTCAAATCGTTTTGGGACAACAGCACGATACGCATCGTGCCTCCCGGCACCGCGCGCTACGGTTCGTACCTGAGCCCCAACGTCATCCTCATGCCGGGTTTCATCAATGTCGGCGCATGGGTCGGGGACGGCACGATGATCGATACGTGGGCGACGGTCGGGAGCTGCGCGCAGATCGGCGCCGGCGTGCACCTGTCCGGCGGCGTCGGCATCGGCGGCGTGCTCGAGCCGCCCGCCGCGCGCCCTGTGATCGTGGAAGATGGCGCGTTCATCGGCTCGCGCTGCGTGATCGTCGAAGGCGTGCACGTGGGCGCCGAGGCGGTCATCGGAGCGGGCGTGGTGTTGACGGCCTCGACGCCGATCGTGGACGTCACGACAGTGCCCGCGACGGTCAGCAAGGGCGTCATACCGCGGCGCGCGGTCGTCATCCCGGGCGTCCAACCCAAGGAGTTCGCCGCCGGCACCTACAGCACGCCGTGCGCTTTGATCATCGGACAGCGCACCGAGGAGACGGATCGCAAGACGTCGCTCAACGCGGCGTTGCGCGACTTCAACGTCGGCGGTTGATCCCGGTCGTCTCGCCGCTCATCTGCGTGCTGTGCTGCGTCGGCCTCGGCGCCGCGCTGTTCATGCAGGACAAGGCGAACCGCTTTGCTCGAGGACAGCTCACCGAACCCAGCGTCGTGCAGCAGCCGATGGCGAGGGTCTTCGGCGGGATCCCCAATAGCGCGTTCGGCATCGCCTACTACGTCTTGATGCTCCCCGCGGCATGGCTGCTCCTCAACACAGCGGTGTGGTACGGAGCGCTCGTCGCATCCGCGGCGGCAGGCCTGCTTTCCGTGATTCTCGCATATAGTTTGTTGTTTCGCACGCGCATGCCGTGTCCGTTTTGTTGGACGGGGCATGTGGTGAACTGGAGCGTCCTCGCTTTGGTCCTCGTCGCCCACCCCGTGTAGTGCCGGGGCTTTAGCCCCGGTCCAGGAGTCTCCATGAAGCTTGCAACCTTTCACCAATCCGCCCGCATCGCCGCGACCCCGCGCGAGGTGTACGCGGCGTTGACGGACTCCAAGAAGCATTCGACGTTCACCGGCCATCGCGCGCGCATCGGCAAGGTCGGCGAAAAGATGTCGGCGTACGGCGTGCTCTCGGGCACCATGCTCGCGCTTCAGCCAGGAAAACGCATCATCCAAACCTGGAAATCGTCCTCCTGGCCAAAGAACTGCCCCGAGTCGATCGTCGACATTCGACTTGCGCGCAGCGGCAGGGGCGCGAAGGTGACCCTTGTGCACTCCGCGGTGCCTGCGGCCCACGCCAAGGACCTCAAGAGCGGTTGGGAATTGCACTATTGGAAGGCTTTGAACACGTACTTCAAACCCAAGAAAGGATAGCGCCATGTCAAGCATGTCCGGACCCGCATTGTTGGAATCGTTGGCGGCCCGGCTCGAACGGGTCGAGCGGGAAAACCGCGGCTGGCGGATCGGCGGCATCCTCGCCGCGGGCGTGGCAGTGGCTGCGCTGCTGATGGGCGCGACGCAAAACTCTCGAACAGGCCCGCTGACGATCGAGGGGACCGGCGGGAAGAGCATTCGCATCGACGGCGATAAGCTCGTGTTCTACGACGGGAGCGGCAAAGCGCGTCTCTGGGAGGGCTACGACTCCGGCCAGCCTTATGTAGATCTCAACGATTCGACCGGCCAGAACCGGATCTCGATGTATCTCGCGCCCGACGGGCTTGGGGTCTTTCGCATCAGCAACGCCAGCGGGCACCGGTTGATCAGGCTCGAGGAGACGACCAATCGCGTGGGTCAGCTGCTGCTCAACGGCAGCGATCAGAACGAGCGAGCGGTCATCGTGGGGTCCGACAAGCCGTTCCTCCGCGTGACCGACGGTGCGGGCCAGGCCCGCGCGTTCTTCGGCGTGTACACCGATCAAACCGCCGGCGCGTTTTTGAAAAACAATTCCGGCAAGACGACCTGGAGCGCTCCCTAGCGCGCAGCTAGGATGGTGCCAATCTCATCGCGATGGAGTATGGCACCCCAAACGCCGAGAGCAACAGCGGATCCATCGCTCCGCCGCCGCCGGCCACGCGCGACCAAACGCCGCGCGCCTTATGCCACAGTTCCTCGCCTCCGGCTACGCTCTCGCTCCAGAACATCAAGCCCCAATCACCGTACACGACGGTGTGCAGGACCTTGAGCTTGGGCGCGCGCTTCAGTGAAGCGCTCTTGATGGCCGCGAGGTCGTCCTTGGACCCTGGTCTGGCGTTTTGGTCCGCGCCCCACGCGCGCCAGCGATCCCACAGTCCCTTTGCAGCATCCGCAGGCACGCCTTGCATGGCGAACGGTATCGTCGTGCCTGCATTGCTCAGCGTGTCGCCTACTTTAATCCAACCCGCTGCGCCGTGTCGCAAGACCAAAACCCAGGCTGCATTGCCGCACTGAACCCCGACCGCGGCGAAGGCATTGAAGAACACGCTGGTCGTCGCGACCGGCTTGACCGCGTTCTCCGCGTAGCATTTCACGCTTGACACCGCGCGAGCGATTCCCGCGTCGGGCGCGGCGGCAAGCGCTGCGCTCGGCGTCACGAGCGCGGCGAAAATCGCGACGATAAGTAGTCGTCTCATGGCGGAGTGGCCTTTTGAAGTTCGCGGAAAGAACCCTTCATGCGGGACGGGTTTCGAGTCGTCGTTCGCGGTGCGCAAGGTTCGATCTGAAGAGCCGCTCGACCAGCGCGAACATGCGCGGGTCGCGCAGGTACAGATCTTGGCGCGTCAACGGCAGCCACGCGCAGCGCTCGTCGTTGATCTCGACGTACGCGCGCAGGCTCTCGGCGAAATACTCGTCCAGTCCACTGGCCGCGTATTCGTTGACGTAGCCCGTCGCGGTGGCAAAATAATAGCGCAGTTCTTCGCTTTCGAACGAGAAATACGAGCGCGGCCGTTTGGCCATGACCGAGTCGAGCGCGTGCGCGAACTCGTGCGCGGCGGTCATGCGCAGCGAATTTTTGCGCAGCAAGACCTGCCGGTCCGCGACCACGAACAGCCCGGAGGGCGGCGAAGGCCAGTCGTCGATGCCGGGTGCACAGCGCGCGACCGACTCCGAAAAACGCCCGAAGCGCTCGCCTTCCGGCACGAGCGTGATGCGCACGCCGGCGCGCGCGGCAGCACGCAAGGCGCTTTCGCCGAACGGCGCGAGGACGCTCGCAAGCTCAGGCGCAGCTTCGGCATCCGCCATGCGCGACACGATTGCTTGGGCGGTCTCGCAGGGCGCGTTCAAAACTACGCTCGGAATGCCGTTGAACGGCTCGGACAACACGCAGCCGCGCGAAGTCCGGTACAGGCACAATTGCGGGTTTTGCAGCCGGCGCAGCGACGCGATGACGCCGTCCAGCCCCGCCGCGTCGGCTCTGCGCGCGAGCAGCGACTTGCGCCGCCGCAGCAGCCGATGGCGGACTTCCTCGATCCCCTCGGCGGTTTCGGTCTCGCTGCAAGGAACAAGCGCCGACGTATCCGGCGGACGAGACACATCAGCAAGCTTGAGGCGCGCTGCGGACATTGCCGCAGTGTGGCGCGCACGTATTGCCGGTTTGAGGCGAAGTCATTGCGGACCGATGCCGCGCTGTTGAGGCGCGGTCTAGAACGCGAGGACTATTTTGCCGACGTTTTTGCCCTGTCGCAGGCGCAAGAACGCGGAGACGGCGTCGGCGACAGGAAAAACCTTGTCGATGTGCGGCTTGATGGCGCCGGCCTCGTAAAGCCGCATCAGCTCGGTCATCTCTTCGGCGAGGATGTCGGCCGCGTCCAGGAGCCGGCCGATATTGACGCCCGCGACGGTTCGATTGCGCGGCATCAGCTCCAGCGGATTGAATTTCGGCACGCGCCGCAATTGGGTGAGAAGGCGCAACAGATTACGCTTATCCCCGCCGACAAGATTGGCAAACCCGAAGCAGATCAGCCGGCCGCACGGCTTGAGCAGATCGTATCCCTTCTTCCAGTCCGCGCCGCCGAGGGCGTCGAGGACGACATCGACTCCCGCGCCATCCGTGATGCGACGCACTTCGAGGGCATAGTCGGTCGCGCGGTAGTCGATCGGGTAAGTGCATCCGTACGACTTCACGATGGGCAGCTTGCCGGACGATGCGGTGCCGAACGTCGTCAAGCCGCCGATGCTGCGACAGATCTGCAGCGAGGCGATACCGACGCCGCCCGCTGCTTGATGGACGAGGACCGATTCGCCGGCGCGCACATGCGCGACGCGGTGCAACATATGATACGCCGTGATGAAGTTCACCGGCAACGCCGCGCCTTCTTCGAACGACATGGCATCGGGCATGATCGCGACCAAGCGCCTCGGAACGCAGACCGCTTCTGCCTGCGCCCCGAAGTGGGCCAGCGCCATGACGCGCTTGCCGACGAGCGCCGCTTCGACGCCCTCGCCTACCGCGTCGACGACGCCGGCCGCCTCGTAGCCCAAGATGCACGGTGGTTTCGGGGCGCCCGGATACAGGTCTTGACTGGCGAGCAGGTCGGCGAAATTGAGACCCGCCGCGTGCACGCGCACGCGCGCCTGCCCGGCGGCCGGCGTGGGTTCGGGCGCTTCACGGACTTCGAACGCTTGCGGACCGCCGTGCTTTGTGAGCCACAGAGCGCGCATGACTTTTCCTCTTCTACTTGACCAGGGTTTTCGCGGGAACGAACGTCACGCCGGCTCCGATCATTTCCGGGATCATCTTTGCGATGGCGTCCGCGGTTTCGGGATTTGGATGACCGATGGCGATGGCCTGCCCAGTCTTGAGCGCAACCGTTTGCGCGGCCTTCAATTGCTCTTCGATCGCCTTTTGCGAGATCTCGTTGTCCAGGAACACGTCTCGCGCGGCATTCGGCACGCCGAGCGACTTCGCCGTCTGGATGCCGACGCTCGTGTTGCTCGTCTCCGAGTCGATGAAGAACAGATTGTTCCGCTTGAAGACCGCGAGCACGTCGCGCATGACGCGCGGATCGCTCGTCCCCTTGCTGCCCATGTGGTTGTTGCCGCCGGGCACCGGCGGCAGTGAAGCGATATCCTGTTCGACTTGCGCGGCGATCTGAGCGTCGGTCATTTGCGTGGTGATCGCTCCTGGTCCGGGATTGTGCGTGTCCGACTCCGGCTGCATCGGGAGGTGGAGCATCACCGACTGGCCGGCGGCCAGCGCCGCATTCGCGATGTCGCGTCCATGCGGGGTCAGCGGCAAGATCGCCAACGTCAACGGAACCGGCAGTTGGATGAAGCGGTTACAGCGTTCGAAGTCATTGCCGCAGTCGTCGATGATGATCGCCACGCGCGGCAGCGGACTCGGGCCGCTCGCGAGCGGGCTCGCGCCTGGAGCGCCCTTTACTTGGCGCGACGGGATGGGCGGCGAAGGCGCTCCCACGCTGACCGCGCCATGCCGGGCGGTGGCGTGAGCTTTGTGTGCGCGGCTATTCGCCGCGTTGCGTTCCTTCAGATAGCCGACGGTGAACCAAACGGCTACCAGAACCGCCGCTACGACAAGAAGCGGGATCCATGCAGACTGACGGGGCGGACGCGCGCGTCGCCTGCGGCGACGCCTGAGTGGCATACCGCACGGAAGTTCGCACGCTGCGCGATGCGGCCCTCGTTACATCAGGCTATGGCGGTCAGTGGCCGGGTGAGGGGGTTGGCGAAGCTGACGGCTTAAAGATATCGGGCAGCGGGAGGCCCTTGAGCGCGTTGATGGTGATGTTGATGCGCTGCTCCGCGAGCACGCCACCCCCCGGATCGAGCACCTTGACCGTGATGTAGCGCGCTCCCGAAAGCGCGACAGCGGCACCGTTGATCGGCACCGTGAAGTCACGATCGATCACGTAACCGAGGGGCGTCGCCGGGATGCTCCGGTCCACCGCTTCGGTCTGACTCGCGATAAGCGCGTCCGAGCCGTTGAACGCGGCAAGCTGCACGCTGTTGATCGGCACTTTGCCAAAACCGTGCGCGACAGCATGGAGGTGTATCGTCGCCTGTTTGTCGAGCAGGCCTACGACGATCGGGTTCGGGGTCATCGTGATCGACAACGAGTGACTCGAGCAGCCCGCTGCGGCGAGGACCGCGGCGACGATGGCGGCGGCGCCATATTTGTGGGGCGTTCGCATGAAGTTCTCCTATTGAGGGCTTGGAAGCGGGGGCCGATGGGCTGCGCGTCTTTAGTATAGAAACGGAAAAGAGCGGCGGCAGGTTGCGGATGTCCCGCTCCGGGGTTTCCTTTTCGGCTCTCGGTGGCCTGCTTTATGAGCTTTTAGCGCGAGCGCTAAACAGCCACAGCAGGTTCAGCATCACCAAATTCGCGACCATGCTGGACCCGCCATACGAGAAGAACGGCAACGTGATGCCGGTGAGCGGGAAAAGGCCGACGACGCCGCCGACGATTACGAACACTTGGATCGCGAGCGTCGCCGAAAAGCCGGTCGCCAGCAATGCGGTGAAGCGATCGCCGGCTGCAAAGGCGATCGCAAAACCGCGCACGACGAGGACCATGTACAGCGCGAGCAGCGCCAGGCCGCCGATGAGACCGAACTCTTCTGCCCAGGCGGCGAAAGTGTAGTCGGTCGCGGCGTCGGGGATGAAGCCCGGATGGCCGAGATGATAGCCCGTGCCGAACAAACCGCCGGCCGCCAGCGAGAAGTAGCTCTGCTCGGCTTGGTATCCGCGGCCGAGCGGATCGTTCCACGGATTCAACCACACGCCGATGCGCGTCTGCACGTACGAGAAATGGCTCGCGATGAGCCACGCGCCGAGTGCGAAGATCACGGCTGCTGCGATCACGATGTCGAGCCGGCGCGACGCGGCATACAGCATGACGAGGAAGATGCCCAAGAAGAGCGCGGCCATGCCGACGTCGCGCTGCAGCGCCAGCGTGAGGATGGAGACGCCCCAACCGAGCACGAGAGGTCCCAGCAGCTTGACGTTTGCGCGCACTTCGTGCCAATGCAGCGCGGCGATCGCCTCGCCGTTGCGCGCAAGGTACGCCGCCATGAAGAACACCATGAACAGCTTGATGCCTTCGACCGGCTGCGCGCTGAACGGGCCGATGCGAAACCAGAGGCGAGCGCCATTGACTTCTTGGCCGAAGAGCATGAGCAGCACGAAGAGCGCGAGCGACACCAGCACCCACGGATACGTGACGCTTTCCAGGCGGCGGTACTGCGCGAAAAGGCGCTGACCCAGGATGACGATCGCGAGGCCGACGATCAGCGCGCCTATCTGGTGACGGCCGAGATACGGGTCGATCCTGCTGATCACGAGTATGCCGAGCGCGCACAGCGCCACGACGATGGGGATGAGGGTCTGGTCGCGCTCCGCCGCGTCGGGTGCGCCGGCTTGCCACAGCAAAAACCCGGCGCCTGCGAGCAAGAGCGTCCACCAAGGGAAATAGCCGTCCAGCGGCAGCAGCAGTGCGAGGACGACGCCGGCGCCGCACAGCACGACGAGCAGCGCCGGGTTCAGCCAACGAGCGCGGGGTAGCGGCGGCCGCCCGACCGCCGCTTGCGAGGTTTTAGCTAGTGCCCCTTCCACGGACCCCACGGCCTGCTGACGCCGCGTACCGTGCTCAATGGCACTCTAACGGAATTCTCCGTAAGATACCCGGTGTTCGGCGCGCAGTCGGTCGGATTGGGGCCATTTCCAGCCGTTATGTCGAAGCTCAAGGGAGCACCGCCGATGGTCGCGAGCCCCAAAAGAAACGTGATGGTGTTGCCGCTCACGAATGGCGTCGCCTCGCCGTTGAATCCTGATTTGTTGGCTATCGGATAGTTGCCGTCCGCAAGGCGGTTGAACATGGCAATTTCTTCATCGTTGTTGTACGTGCCGGTCGGCCCGCAAAAGCCCTCGGTAAATCCGTCGCTGAAGTTCCCGTCGATGTCGAAGCCGACGATCGCGGCAAGGGTCGTGGCGGTCGGGGAGCCGCCCGGCGGCGGGATCACCACCGGCTGCGCGAACGTGATGGTCACGGACACGGTGTTGCGCGGACCCGCCACGGGGGCGCTCCGCGTCATCGAAATATTGGTGATGTCGTAAACGGTTCCGATTGCCCCGGGGATCGTGTCTCCTAACGGATCCGCAGCTGACACGGTGATCGGAGGCGGAGCCGGTGGCGGAGGCGGTCCGCCGGAAGTGGTGCCGCAACTGGACCCCATCGCCAAGACGCCGGCGACTCCAAGGATGGCCATATGCCAAGTGTAGCCCTTGATGGACATCAACGCTCCTCTTCTTAGGTTCGTTTTGAGTGAATCGACTTTAACTACGCGCTATTTCTGCGTGTGACCTTTGAGCAACACGAACGCGTCGGCGTCGGCGGCTTTGGAGATCGGCAAGCCTTCGTGCAGCTTGGCTTGCACGTCGGCCGGCAGGCTCTCTTCCAAGACCGGATAGGTCTTGCGAGTCACGTGCAGCGGCACGCCGAAGACGCTAGCGGGAGCGCCCGCGTACAGCGCGACTCTGCCGCCTGAGTCGGCGCCCAAATAGAGATGGTTGTCGCCTACCCACCAACCGACGAGGCCGGTTGTGGCGACGACGAAGACGGCGAGTGCCGTGCTGACGATCAGCAGCGGGCGAGGCGTACCGCGGCGGCGCGGCGCTGCATCTGACGGCGACCCGTGCACGGTGGCTTCCCGAGCGAGGATGACCGTGGCGTTATCGGCCCCGCCGGCGCCCCGCGCCAAAGCCACAACGCGTGCGGCGCACTCGTGCACGCTCTCCCGGGCCGAGAGCGCGGCTTGCAGATCGGACAGCGCGACGCCGCGATACGCACCGTCAGTGCACAGCGCTACCGCGTCGCGCGCGTGCAGCGTGTAGTGCGCCACGCGCGGCGGCACCGCGGCAGCTTCTTCGACGCCCAGCACGCGGGTCAGCAGCGGCCTGGTTATGCGCTGCGGTCTGGCCAGGCGCTGCTTGCCGCCGCCGCTGCGCACGAACTCGGGGACGATCGATTCGTCGGGTGTGAGCTGCACCAACTCGTTGCGGCGCATCAGAAACGCCCGCGAATCACCCACGTGGGCGACGAATGCCTTGTCGTCCACGAGCAGCACGGCCGTGCACGTCGAGGCTGCGGCGACGTGATCGTCGGTGCTGCCGCCGCCGTGCAGTAGACGATCGTTCGCTTCGGCGAACGCTTCGGTCAGGAGTTCGCGGATATTGGTCGGGGTGAGGCTGCGCTGTGGGAAGGTGGCGCGCAGCAGCTCTCGGCGGATGACTTCGCGAACGCCGTCCACGACGATCGCGGAAGCTTGAACGCCGTCCGCCCGGCCGAAGCCATCAGCGATCGCCAGCAGCGTGACGTTCGGGTGCAGTTGTTCGACGCACCAGGCGTCGTCGTTCGCGCGCTGGCCGGCGCCGATGTCGGTGGCGACGCCAATTTCCATCGCCTACATGTTCCTTTTGCCGGGCGCGCGATGAGGACTTAATCGTCTTTGCTCGGCGCCACGCCCAGAAAGACTATTTGGTTGGCTCCAAGACCAATCCTGTCCCCACGCCGCAGCGGCGCAGGTCCGCTGAGGCGGCGGCCGTTGAGCAACGTGCCGTTGGTGGAATCAAGATCTTCGATGACCGCCTCGCTACCGTCCAGCTTGAAGCGCGCGTGCAGCTTGCTGACCGTCGCGTCATCGAAGACGATCGTGCAGGCTTGACCGCGACCGAGCACGCAGCCGTCCTTGACTTCCACGATTTCGGGCGCGGCACCGGGCCGGACGATTTGCAGCGCGACGCCTTCCGGCGGCGTCTTTCCCGCAGGCTGAGCTGCCGGGGTCGGGCGGCGGAACGCCCACAGCGCCAGCGCCAGCGTCGCGAGCGCGACGATCAGCGACTCCCAGCGCACGGCGAGCGCATCAGCCATCATCGCGCTTTTTTTCGAGCAGCGCATAGAAGAATCCGTCGTTTCCGTCAACGCCGGGGACGGTCAGCAGATACGGGCCGAGCGCTCGCGCGGACTCCGTCTTGGCGGCCCAGCTCGCCAGTGACGTCGCGCTCCATTCCGGGTTATGCGTCAAGAAGTTCGCGACCACGTCTTCATCCTCAGCGGGATGCGTGGAGCAGGTGGCGTACAGCAAGCGGCCGCGTGGCGCTACCCGTTCCGCGGCGCGCTCGAGGATCGCCTGCTGGATGCTTGAGAAGCGGATTGGATCGTCGGCTTTCTTGCGCCAGCGGGCGTCGGCTCGCCGCCCGATGATGCCGATGCCCGAGCACGGCGCGTCGACCAGCGCGGCGTCCACCTCTTGCGGCACCGCATCAGGATATGGCTCTTTGGCGTCTGCCCGCATGACCACGATCGGGGTCGGCGACTTTGCGGCGAGACGACGCACGTGCTCGAGTTTGCGCTCGTCGTCGTCGATCGCATAAATCGTGCCCTTGCCGCCGAGCCGCGCTGCGATCATGCCGGTCTTTACCCCGCGGCCGGCGCACGCGTCGAGGATCGTCTCGCCGGGTTTCGGCGCGAGCAGGTGCACCGCGAGCTGACTCTCTTCGCTTTGGATGATCTGCCTCTCGTCGGCAATGCCATCTTCGACGATCAGGCACTCGGGAATTCCGTACTTGCCCCCAGCCGGCGCCGCGTCAGTGTCGACGCGCAGCGCGCGACGCGGCGTCGCGTTGATCGCGTCCGCGATTTGAAGCGCGCTGCCGAAGCCGAAGCGCTCGATGAAATGCTCCGCGAGCCAATCCGGCAGCGACGCGTAGAGGCCAAGCGCCGAGGGAGGATCGTCGACCTCTGGCTTCGGCGGGTAAACTCGCGCCAGTGCGAGCTTGCGCAAGATCGCGTTCGCGACCGCCGCGGTGCCCGCGTGGCCGCCCGCGCGCGCCAACGCCACGCTTTCGTTGACGGCGCTGTGCGCGGGCACTCTATCGAGATACAACAATTGGTAGGCCCCGAGCAGGAGCGCCCACTGAAGCCCGCGATCCAATTCGGCGAATGGCCGGCGAAGTTGTTTTTGCAACGCCCACTCGAGGCTGCGGCGTCGTTTGAGCGTGCCGTGCGCCAGTTCCGTCGCCAGCCGGCGGTCTCGCGGGTCGAGATGCGCGGCGCGCGATTCGCGATCGAGCGCGCCGGCGGCGTCGCCGCCTTTCAGAAGCGCGCGCCAGGCGACCGCCCGCGCAGGGCTGACGCTCTTGACCCGCTCTTGTAGCAACGGAGCTTTAGCTCCGTTCATTTGACTTGACGCGCGAATTCGGCACCCGTCATCGCGGGTTTCCCCTCGGGAATCACTCTGAGCAGACGCACGACCCCGCCGCGACACGCGACCGCGAAAGCGTCGCCATCAACGCCGACATCCCCGCGAGGCGACACCTCGGCTTCCAGGACTTTGACGCGCACGCCGTTCACGAGCGCCCACGCGCCAGGCTTCGGACTCAGGCTGCGCACCTGGTTCACGACAGCGAGCGGATCGGAATCGAAATCGATCCGAAGGTCTTCTTTTCTCAGAGGCTTGGTGTACGTCGCGCGCTCGTGTTCTTGCGGCGTTCGAGCGAGCCGCCCCTCATCAAGCTGAGCGGCGGCTTCAAGCAACATGTCGGAGCCGAGTCTTGCAAGGCGATCGTGCAGCGCGGCAAAGTCATCGGTTGCCTCAATCGCCACTGATCGTTGGAGTGCAATGTCGCCTGCATCCATCCGTGGTGACATCCAAATGACGCTCACGCCGGTGGTCTTTAGGCCTTCGCGCAATGCGGCCTGGATCGGCGTCGCGCCGCGATACTGCGGCAGCAGACTAGGGTGGACGTTTAGGGCGCCAAGCGTTGCGCTTTCCAAGAGCGCGACGGGGAGTATCTTCCCGTACGACACGCATGCGAGCAGTTCAGGCCGCAGGCCCGCTGCGAGCGCCACGAATCCCGCGTCCAACTTCTCCGGCGTGAAAACGTCAAGCCCGAGCGGCACAGCCGCCGCTTTCACCGGCGTGGGCGTCAGTTTGAGGCCTCGGCCGGCGGGGCGGTCAGCCTGGGTGTACACCGCGGCGATGTCGTGCGCTGAGGCTAGTGCGCTTAGACTCGGTATCGCGAAGTCGGAGCTGCCGAAGAAAATAGTGCGCAATCTGCGGGGCGCGCCCGGCCTAGACGTTGCGAACGGCTTCTCCGTCTTCGTCTGCGCCAGCCTCGATGGGCACGGCATCGCGGATGTTGGTGGCCTTGTCCGTGATCAGTACCCCGTCGAGGTGGTCGACCTCGTGCTGGAAGCAGCGCGCCAACCACCCTTCCGCCTCGATGCGCAGTCGTTTCCCGTGGCGGTCGAGCCCGCTCACGACGCACTTCTCCGCGCGTTTGACGTCACCGATCGTGCCGGGAATCGAAAGACACCCTTCGGTGCCTTGGATCTCGCCCTCGAATCCGCTCAGCACCGGATTGACGATCGCGTAAGGCCCGCTGTCTTCACCGACATGCACCACGATGATGCGTTTGACGACGCCGACTTGCGGTGCTGCCAGCCCGATGCCCGGCGCCGCGTACATCGTCTCGAACATGTCGTCGATGAGCGCTTGAGTCATGGGCAGCTTCAGCTCCAAGGCCGACACCTTTTTAGCGACCTTGTGCAGGATTGGATCCGGGTCGGTGAGGATGCGGCGTGTGTAGGCCATCACAGAATGTACTGCGACAAATCCTGGTCTTTGACGATCTCGGCGAGGCGTTCTTCGACGTACTGCTCGTCCACCACGATCTCGCCGCCGCGCTCAGGCGCCTCGTACGAAACGCCCTCCAAGACCTTCTCCAGCATCGTGTGCAGGCGCCGCGCTCCGATGTTCTCGGTCTGCTCGTTCACGAGCGTGGCCAGGCGCGCGATCGCATCGATGCCGCTCTCGGTGAACGTCAGGGAGACTCCGTCAGTGGCGAGCAATTGTTTATATTGCTCGATGAGCGCGTTCTTCGGCTGCGTCAGAATGGTCTTGAAATCATCTTTCGTCAGGCTGGCCAGCTCGACGCGGATCGGAAATCGTCCTTGCAGCTCGGGGATGAGATCGCTCGGCTTGCTGATATGGAATGCTCCGGCGCCGATGAACAGAACGTGGTCGGTCTTCACCGGACCGTATTTGGTCATCACGGTCGACCCTTCGACGATCGGCAAGATGTCACGCTGCACGCCCTCGCGCGAGATGTCCGGAACGCCGCCGCCGCGGCCGCTGCCGCCTGCGATCTTGTCCATCTCGTCGACGAAGATGATGCCGTTCTCTTCGGCGCGGCGCACCGCCTCGCGTTTGAGCGAATCGGTATCGACCAGCCTCGCCGCTTCTTCTTGCGTGAAGATCTGCTTGGCGTCGGCGACCGTCACGCGGCGCTTGCTGCGCCTCTTCGGCAGGATGTTGCCGAGCAGGTCGCCCATGTTGGCGCCCATCTCCTCGCCCTGCGGTCCGCCGATGATGATCTGCTGCGACTCCTCGACGTCGATCTCGATCATGCGCACGTCGTAGAAACCGTCGCGCAATTCTTGCTTCACGCGCTGACGGCGAGTTTCGAGCTCTTCGCTGCGCGCAGGCGCGGGCGGCGCTTCCGGCGCGACGCGAGCGCCCTGCTGCCGGCCGAGCATCGCAGAAAGCGCGGAGAAGGGATTTGCTTCGGAGTTCGTCGCGACGCGAGTCGACGGCTCGACGATGTCGGCAAGGCGCTCGATGGCGAGGTCCTCGGCCAGATCCTTTGTCTCTTCCACACGTTCCGCGCGCAGCATGCGAACGGCGGCTTCGACGAGGTCGCGCACCATGGACTCGACATCGCGGCCTACATACCCGACCTCGGTGTATTTGGTGGCTTCCACTTTGATGAAGGGCGCGCCGACCAGGTTCGAAAGGCGGCGTGCTATCTCGGTTTTGCCGACTCCGGTCGGCCCGATCATCAGGATGTTCTTCGGGATCACCTCGTCGCGCATCTCGCCGCCAAGCCGCTCGCGCCGATAGCGATTGCGCAGCGCGATCGCGACGGCGCGCTTGGCTTGCGCCTGGCCGACGATGTAGCGGTCGAGTTCGGAGACGATGCGTTTAGGAGTGAGTTCGTTCGGGTCCATGCTGCATTGGTTCTTTTCCCAAGCCTACAGCATGACCTTTCACATGTTCCCCATATGACCCATCGCGCCAGGATTTTCTTCCGTGGCCCATACTTTCGACGGATCTTTTTCGAACGGCCACACATGCACCATCCAATTGTAGATGACCGGCTTGAACGTTCCGCCCGCTTTCTGACACGCGTCGGCCGTTGTGATGGTGCCCGCCAAGCCGAACTGGGTGTGGGGTTGGAGCATCTCAGCCGTGCGATCGGACGGCGGCGCGCACAAATTCGTGTGCAGGTGCCAGGTGGCGATGCTCAGCGGCACGCGCGCGTTCAGCTGCTCGTCGGTCGCTTTCTCAGCCGCCGTGTACATCGCGCCGATCAGTTCGTAGCCGCCGGCGGTCTTGCGATACATGAGCGAGGTCGGCCGAGCTGGATCGAAGCTGAACACGTTTTGAAACGCGTTCGACCAGTTGGTGAAATGATACACGGGTTGCGGGATATTGGGCAGGAACTGTTTGTAACCGGCCTGTTCCGCCGCGCGATAATCCTTGAACGGCTCGACGGCGCCGCGCAGCGCGGTCAAAATCGCGTCGGCGCGGGCGCGGTCGGCCGCGCTCGCCGGACGCGACTTGGTCATGCTCATGTGCCCAGCGATGATGTGCGTGTCGTTCATCGCCTGCATCGCCTCGTCAGCCGCCTGGCCTTTCGGCTCGCCCCGCGGTTGCGGGTTGTCGGCGACCACCGCCCCGCCCATCGGCATGCCCGGCATCAGCATGTGGCTGGACACGGTACAACTCTTCGCGCAGTTGTTCGCGCTCTTGGCCGGGTGGGCGGCGAAAGCGAGCGCCGCGACGCCGAGCAACCCGATGGCGATGGCAAGTGCGGCCTTCATGGAATCAATTGTACGCCGCACCGAGCTTCCGAATACTGAGCAATTCGTGAGAGCATCGTGAAAGATTTCGACCTAGGCGCGCGAATAGTGGCCTGCTGTCCCATACGAGGAGGTCATACTTGAACGTTGCCGTGCCCAAGGAGATCGCGCCGGGCGAACGCCGCGTCGCCGCGACGCCCGACATAGCCTCGCGCATGGTCGAGTCGGGTTGCACCGTGTTCGTCCAGCGCGGCGCGGGCGCAGCAGCGGGTTTTCTCGATCCGGCCTACGAGGCCGCCGGCGCCACCATGGCGGCGGACGCAGCCGCCGTGTACGCGCAGGCGGACCTGAGCCTCAAGGTGCAAAGGCCATTTTCGGGCGACGGCGGGGCGAACGAAATCGCGATGCTGCGCGAAGGTTCGGCGCTCATCGCGTTCCTGCAGCCGCTGGTGACACCCGAAATCGCCGAGCAGCTCGCCGCGCGCAAGGTCACTGCTTTCTCCATGGAGCTGATCCCGCGCATATCGCGCGCCCAAAGCATGGACGCGCTGTCGTCGCAAGCCACCGTCTCCGGCTACAAGGCGGTCCTGGTGGCCGCCGACGCGCTGCCGAAATTTTTTCCGATGCTGATGACCGCCGCGGGCACGGTCGCCCCGGCCAAGGTGCTCGTGCTCGGCGCAGGCGTGGCCGGACTGCAGGCGATCGCGACCGCGCGCCGCTTGGGCGCAGTCGTCTCAGGCTTCGACGTGCGCGCCGCGGTCAAAGAACAAGTCGAGAGCCTCGGCGCGATCTTCGTGAGCACGCCGCACGAAGAGGCCGAGGGGACGGGCGGGTACGCAAAAGAGCTGTCATCCGACCAGCAGGAGCGCGACCGTCAGGTGATCGCCGCGGCGGCCGCGGACTCTGACGTCGTCATCACGACGGCGCTCATCCCCGGCAAGCGCGCCCCCATCTTGATGAAGGAGGCCGCGGTCGCGGCCATGCGTCCGGGGTCGGTGATCGTCGACCTGGCTGCCGAGATGGGCGGCAATTGCGAGCTCTCAGAACCCGGATCGACGGTTGTCAAACACGACGTCACCATCATCGCCCCCCTCGATCTGCCGAGCAGCATGCCGCTGCACGCCAGTCAATTGTACGCCAGGAACGTCTTCGCGCTCTTCTCCCACCTCGTTCACGACGGCGCGCTGCAATTGGACATGAGCGACCAGATCACCAAAGAGACGTGCATCACGCGCGACGGCCAGATCACGAACGATGCGATCCGCTCGCGCCTGCAAGGGCAAGGAGGCCGCGCCTAATGGAACATCTGATCATCGAGCTGACGGTGTTCGTGCTGGCGGTCTTCGTCGGCTTCGAAGTCATTTCGAAAGTGCCGTCGATGCTGCACACGCCGTTGATGTCGGCCACAAACGCGATCCACGGCATCGTCATCGTCGGCGCGATGCTGGTCGCGGGCGCCGCGATCGGCGGTCCGGCCGGCCGCGCGATCGGCCTAGCAGCCATGATTCTCGCGACGATCAATGTGGTCGGCGGCTTCGCGGTCACCGAGCGCATGCTGGAGATGTTCAAAGGAAGGGCGGGAACGCGTCCGTGATGACCGCCGAGCAGGCCGTGCTCGCGATCGCCTATCTGGTGAGCGCGGTATTGTTCATCTTGGGCCTCAAGTTCTTGAGCTCGCCGGCCAGGGCGCGGGTCGGCAACATCCTGGCGATGATCGGCATGTTCATCGCCGTGGTCGCGACCTGCTTCGACGCGCACATCTTGACGTGGACCGACATCGTCATCGGCGCGCTGATCGGGGCGCCCATCGGATTCGTCTCGGCGCGCCTCGTCAAGATGACCGCGATGCCGCAGATGGTGGCGCTGTTCAACGGCGCGGGCGGCGGCGCCGCGGCGCTGGTCTCAGCCGGCGAGTTCCTGCGACTGACGAGCGGCGGCGCGGTTCCCACCTGGGATCGGATGCTGCCGATCATGTTGAGCTCGATCATCGGCTCGGTGAGCTTCTCGGGCAGCGTCGTCGCTTTTGCGAAACTGCAGGAACTGATGACCGGCCGGCCCGTCACCTATGCCGGTCAGCAGATCGTCAACGGGCTGGTGTTGGCGTCGATCCTCGGGCTGGCCGCCTGGCTGCTCATCGGCAACGTGACGGCCGCCGCGTTCATCGGCTTGGTCGGCGCAGCGCTCTTGCTGGGCATTTTGGGCGTGCTGCCGATCGGCGGCGCCGACATGCCCGTCGTCATCTCACTCTTGAACTCGTTCACCGGCGTTGCGGTGGCGGTCACCGGTTTTGCGCTATCCAACAACGTGCTCATCATCAGCGGCACGCTGGTGGGCGCCTCGGGCACGCTGCTCACCACGCTGATGGCCACCGCGATGAACCGTTCGCTCGCCAACGTTCTGTTCGGCGCGTTCGGCAGCGTGAAGACGGCGGGCGCGGGGCCCGAAACGGCCAGCGGCGGCGGCGCGGTGCGCACGGCTTCGGTTGAGGATGTGGCTACGCTGCTCGCCTACTCGCGCAGCGTCATCATCGTTCCCGGCTACGGCATGGCGGTGGCGCAGGCGCAGCACGCGGTGCGCGAACTCGCGCAAAATCTCGAAAAGCGCGGCGTGGACGTCAAATTCGCGATCCACCCCGTGGCCGGCCGCATGCCCGGGCACATGAACGTGCTGCTGGCCGAGGCGAACGTGCCCTACGAGCAGCTGCACGAGATGGACGAGATCAATCCCCAATTCGAGGCGGCCGATGTGGCGCTCGTGATCGGGGCTAACGACGTCACCAACCCGGCCGCGCGCAGCGTGCAGAACAGCCCCATCTACGGCATGCCGATCCTGGACGTCGATAAGGCCAAGAACGTCGTCGTGCTCAAGCGCAGCATGAATCCAGGTTTCGCGGGCATCGACAACCCGCTTTACGAGAATCCCAAATGCATGATGCTCTTCGGCGATGCGAAAGACACGGTCCAAAAGCTTGTCGCCGAAGTGGCGCGCGTCTAGTTTTTCGCAGCGTACTCGTAACGGTGATCGGTGTGGCCGCGCATGTCGTCGCTGGGTCCGGTTGACACGCGCGAGAAGCCCAGCGCTTCGAGCAGCTTGATCGAGGCGGCGTTCTCGACGTCCACCGTGGCCTCGACCACCCTCGTGGCGCATTCGGCCACGAGAAAGCGCACCACCTCCGCGCATGCCTCGCGCGCGAAACCTCGTCTCCAAAACGGCGGAAAGAAATCATAGCCGATGAGCGCGCGCCGGCCTTCGAGCGTCGCTTGCACCAGCCCGACATACTCGCCGGCCCTCTGCCGAACCGCCCAATTGAGCCAGATCTGCGATCCGTCAGGCGATCGGCGTCTCGCGAGCAGCGCGTATCGAGCTTCAAGGAACGCGAGGCTCGCCGGCGCGGCCAGCGACTCGTAGGTATAGATGCGCGCGTCTTGCAGCGGCTCGAACAACTCCACCGCGTGCGCGACGGTGAGGGGCTCGAGCGAGAGCCTTGAGGTCTCAAGAGAGCGCTCGGCGTCGACTAGGACAGAACTTCCACCGTGATCGCATCGTTGGTGTAGATGCAGATCTTCGCCGCGATCTGTAGGGCTTCCAGCACGATCTGTTCGGCCGTCAGATCCGTGTGCTCCACCATCGCCAACGCGGCCGCCTGAGCGTACGGTCCGCCGCTTCCGATGGCCGCCACGTTGTCATCGGGTTCGACGACGTCGCCGGTGCCGGAGATCGTGAACAGGTGCTCTTTGTCCCCGACGATCATGAGCGCCTCGAGGCGGCGCAGGACGCGATCCTGGCGCCAATCCTTGGCGAGTTCAACGGCCGCGCGGGTGATGTTGCCGCGATATTCCGAGAGCTTGCTTTCGAACTTGTCGAGCAGCGTGATACCGTCTGCCGCCGATCCGGCGAAGCCGGCCAGCACCTTGCCGTCGGCGATGCGGCGTACTTTACGCGCGGTGTGCTTCATCACGACCTTGTCGAGCGTGACCTGGCCGTCGCCTGCGATCGCGAGCTGGCCGTTGCGAAGCACCGCGCAGATGGTCGTGGATCGCATCATGCCGCCTGCTTCAGCGGACAACTTCCGCGGCCCTATACTCGGAGTGTCGCGCTCCACGGCATTTCAATCCGGTCGATAGCGGACAGGGCCCGCCCGGCAAGCGCGATCCGGCGCGCTCTCTTGTCCTTGACGGGCGGATCCAGAGGTGTGAAATACGCGTAGGTCACATTTTGCGGCTGGAAGTCGGGGCTCGTGCCGTCGCGCAGATACGCCAGCAACGCACCGAGCGCAGTGTGCGCCGGCGGCACGAAGGGACGTTGGTCACCCGAAACCCGGCGGGCTGCATTCACGGCGGCCACGAGTCCGGTCGCAGCCGCTTCGACGTAGCCTTCGCAGCCGGTGACTTGTCCGGCTAGAAACACGTTCGGGGCGGCGCGCAGCGAAAGATCCTCATTCAATACGCGAGGCGCGTCGACGAACGTGTTGCGATGCATCACGCCGAGGCGCAGCCACTCCGCGTTCTCGAGCCCCGGTAACTTGCCGAAGGCGTTTTTCTGGGCCGGCCACGTCAGCCGCGTCTGAAACCCCACGAGGTTGTACGCCGTGCCCGCGGCGTTCTCGCGACGCAATTGCACGACCGCGTGCGGGCGCTTGCCCGTGCGCGGATCGTCAAGGCCTACCGGCTTGAGCGGACCGAAGCGCAACGTGTCCACCCCGCGGCGGGCCATTTCTTCGACCGGCAGGCACGCTTCGAAATACGGCACCTTGCCCGCGGCGGCGTCAAGCTCAAACCCGTGCGGCTCGTGTTTTTCGCCGCTCACCAAGTCGACGACCAACTGCTCGTACTGCGCCCGGTCCAGCGGCAGGTTCAGATAGTCCGCGCCGCCGCCTTTGCCGTAGCGCGATGCCTCATAGGTCTTCGAGCGGTCGATCGAGTCCGCCGCGACGATGGGCGAAGCGGCATCGAAATAGTGGAGCTGCTCGCGACCGCAGAGCCGCGCCAGCTCGAGCGCAAGCGCTTCGGAAGCAAGCGGTCCGCACGCGACGATCATGACGACGTCGGCATCGAGCGCGGTGATTTCTTCGCGACGCACGTCGACAAGGGGATGATCGTGAAGCCGGCGCTCCACCAAGTCGGAAAACCGCTCGCGGTCGACGGCCAGCGCTCCGCCGGCCGGCACGGCGGTAGCCCGCGCTGCTTCGATTATCAGCGAACCGAGGCGCGCCATCTCTTCCTTTAATAGGCCGACGGCGTTCTCGAGCGAGAGCGCTCGCAGGCTATTGCTGCACACGAGTTCGGCCAGGCGGCCGGTTTGATGGGCCCCGGTCTGACGGCCGGGCCGCATCTCGAATAGGGTCACCGGAACGCCGGCTTGCGCGAGCTGCCAAGCCGCCTCGCTGCCTGCGAGACCGCCGCCGACGACGTTGACGCTGGGAGTCCGAGTTTCGCTCGGAACGCTACATTGGAGTCGAGTCACGCGGACTGTTTGAAGTCGCTTGGCTCTTCTTCCTCGACGTCCACGTCGACTTCCTGACCGGCGCCCACCACGCCGTTGACCGCGATCCCCCCTACGGGCTCGTAGCCGTGCTGGTGGTGCGCATCCGTGGCGCATACGATGCGCTCGCCGCCTCGGGCGCGCTTGCGCACGAGGAATGTTCCACACTCGCGGCAAGCCGACCCGACGATCGGCGGATCCCACGCGACGAAATCGCACGCCGGGTACTTCTCGCAACCCCAGAAGGTGCGGCCCCGGCGGCTGCGCCGTTCGAGCATGCGCCCGCCGTCGCGCGGGCACACCACCCCCGAGTCCTTGACGATCGGTTTGGTGGTCTTGCACTCGGGATATCCCGAGCACGCGATGAACTTGCCGAAGCGCCCGGTCTTGATCTTCATCGGCCGGCCGCATGCCGGACAGACCTCGTCGATCTCCTCTTCCACGATCTCGACCTTGGGGATGACCTCGTCCGCATGCGCAAGTTCCTTGGCGAACGGGCCATAGAATTCGCGCAGCAGCGAGACCCAATCGTCGTGCGCTTCCTCGACGCGGTCGAGGCGGCGCTCCATCTCCGAGGTGAAGTTGGGGTTGACGATCTCCGGGAAATACTCGGCCAGCATGTCGGTCACGACATAGCCGATCTCGTCCGGCACGAAGCGGCGCTGATCCATGCGCACGTACCCGCGGTGCTGGATCGTGTCGACGATGGTCGCATAGGTGCTCGGCCGCCCGATGCCTTCGCCTTCGAGCGTCTTCACGAGGCTCGCTTCGGTGAAACGCGGCGGCGGCTGCGTCTCGTGCGGTTCGTTGAGGATCGCGCGCGGGTCAAGCGCCTGCCCCTGCTCGACCGGCGGCAGGTGGCGCTTGCGCTCGTCGGTCTCCTCTTCGTCTTCGTCACGGCTTTCTTCGTAGATGACGGTGTAGCCGGGGAACTTCAATGTGCTTCCGGTGGCGCGCAGCACGCAGCCCTTTGCCTCGACCTCGACCGTCGTTTGATCGTAGACCGCCGGCGACATCTGGCTCGCCACATAGCGCTGCCAGATCAGGCGATATACCTTCAACTGCTGCGCATCGAGGTACTGCGCCACAACCTCGGGCGTGCGATTGACGTCGGTCGGCCGGATGGCCTCGTGCGCGTCCTGCGCGTCTTCGGAGACCTTATATTGCTTGGGCCGGTGATAGTCGTCGCCGTACAGATTGTGGACGTACTCGCGCGCCATGCCCATGGCCACGTCCGAAAGGCGCGTCGAATCGGTGCGCATGTAGGTGATGAGACCGACCGTGCCTTCGGCGCCGACATCCACGCCTTCGTACAGGGCCTGCGCGATCTGCATGGTGCGGCGCACGCGCAGCTTCAGCTTGCGCGATGCCTCCTGTTGCAGCGTGCTCGTGGTGAAGGGCGCAGCGGCGAAACTCTGGCGCTCCGTATGGGCGACGCTCTTGACGCCGAACTTCGACGCGCGCAGCCGCTTGGCCGCGGCTTCCGCGCTCTGCTCGTCGCCGAACGCCGCGATGGAGAGCTTCGGCATGCGCTCGTCCGTCGCGGCGTCGCCGGTCGGCGTGAGCTCCGGTTTGACGCCGTCGATGCTGACGAGGTCGGCGATGAAGGTGTGCGCCGCGTCGTGGTGACCGTGTGGCCACAGACGCGCCGCGACGGTCCAATACTTGCGCCGTCGGAAGCGTTCGATCTCGCGTTCGCGGTCGACGATCAATTTCACCGCGACGGACTGCACGCGGCCGGCGGAAAGCCCGCCGCGGATCTTGCGCCACAGCAGCGGCGAGATCTTATATCCGACGAGGCGGTCGAGGATGCGCCGGGCCTGCTGCGCGTTGACCCTATCGAGATTGATGGCGCTGGCATGCTTGAGCGCCTCTTGCGCGGCGCTCTTGGTGATTTCGTGCAGTTCGATCCGCTTCGGCTCCGGCAGTTTGAGCATCTCCGCCAAATGCCAGGCGATGGCCTCGCCCTCGCGATCCGGGTCGGTCGCGAGGTAGACGTGCTTGGCTTTTTTGGCCGCGCTGCGCAGCTCTTTGATGACGTCGCCCTTGCCTTTGATCGTGACGTACGTCGGCGCGAAGCTGTCGTCGACGTCCACCCCCAGCCGGCTCTTCGGAAGATCGCGGACGTGCCCGACCGACGCCAATACCTGGTAGTGCGACCCTAGGAATTTCTTTAGGGTGCGCGCTTTCGCGGGGGACTCGACGATGATCAGCGATCTCGACAAACGGGGGTTCACCTATCCTGGGATTCGGGACGTACCGAACTTGTGTTCAAACGTCCCCTACTATACACTAGCGCGTCAAGGGTGTCAAAAGCGGGACAGACGGATAGCGGGCTTTTGGGGACGGAATTACGCCGTTTTGGAGGCGGCTGCGGCGCCCGTGAACTTTGAGCGACCGGCTCTGATATCGGGCTGCTCACCGCCCAATTCCTGAACTTTGTGGCATGCCACGAAATGGCCCTTGTATTCGAGCAGCTCGGGCACTTCGGTCACGCAACGGTCGTACGCGATGGGGCAGCGCGTGTGGAAGCGGCAGCCGCTGGGCGGGTTGACGGGCGACGGTATGTCGCCCTCGAGTATGATGCGTTCGCGGCGCGCTTCGATGCGCGGGTCGGGGATGGGGATCGCCGACAGCAGCGACTGCGTGTACGGATGCAGCGGTCGTTTGTAAAGCTCGTCGCGCGTGGCTATCTCCATGAGTTTGCCGACATACATCACCGCCACGCGATCGGAGATGTGGCGCACGACCGAAAGATCGTGGGCGATGAAGAGGTACGTCAGGCTGAACTGCTCTTGCAGATCCTCGAGCAGATTGACGACCTGCGCTTGGATGGAGACGTCGAGCGCGGAGACCGGCTCGTCGGCGACGATGAACTTGGGGCTGACCGCGAGCGCGCGCGCCACGCCGATGCGCTGGCGCTGCCCACCGGAGAACTCGTGCGGATAGCGGTTGGCGTGATATGGCGCCAAGCCCACGGTCTTCAGCAGATCGTTGACCTTCTCGTCGACCTCTTTGCCCCGAGCCAAATGGTGGATCTTGAGCGGCTCAGAGATGATCTCGCCGACCGTCATGCGCGGGTTCAGGCTGGCGTAGGGATCCTGAAAGATGATCTGCATCTCTCTGCGCAGCGCGCGCATCTCCTTGGGCTTGATGCGCGTGATGTCGTTGCCCTCGAAGAGGATCTCGCCTGCAGTGGGCTCGGTCAAGCGCAGGATGCAGCGCCCGATAGTCGTCTTGCCGGAGCCTGATTCGCCCACAAGTCCGAGCGTCTCGCCGCGCTTGATCGCGAAGGACACGTCGTCCACGGCCTTGACGTCTGCGACATGACGAGAGAACACGCCCGCGGTGATCGGGAAGTACTTCTTGACGTTGCGGACTTCGACGAGCGGGCTATCCGCCACGCGTGCGCCTTCGTCAGCCATTCCGGGCCGCCGCCTTCACCGTGACCTCGGCAGATCTCAGATCGAAGCTCTTATCCTTGTCGTAGAGCCAGCAGCGCGCGATATGACCGTCGCCGAAGTCGACGAACGGCGGGCGCTCGACGATGTGTTTGGGCTGGACGTAACGGCAGCGGGCCGCGAACGCGCAGCCCGGGGGCAGGCGCAAGAGATTCGGGGGTTGTCCCTCGATGGGCACGAGGCGCTGCCTTCCTTCCTCATGCAGTTTGGGCAGCGACTCCAGCAGACCGACGGTGTACGGGTGTTTGGGGCTGCTGAAGATCTGCTCGGCGGTGCCGTATTCGACCATGTTGCCGCCGTACATCACCAACACTTTCTCGCACACTTCGGCGACCACGCCCAGGTCGTGGGTGATCATGATGATCGCGGAGTTGATCCGCTTTTGCAGATCGCGCATCAGGTCGAGGATCTGCGCTTGGATGGTGACGTCGAGCGCCGTCGTGGGTTCGTCGGCGATGAGCAATTGCGGATCGCACGCGAGCGCCATGGCGATCATCACGCGCTGGCGCATGCCGCCGGAGAACTGGTGCGGATAGTTCTTGATGCGGCTGGCCGCCTCGGGGATGCGTACGACGTCGAGCATCTCGATGGCCCGCTCATATGCTTGCCGGCGGTTCTTATGCTGATGCAGCATGATGGTCTCGGCGATCTGCTCGCCGATCGTCAGCACCGGATTGAGGCTGGTCATCGGATCTTGGAAGATCATCGAGATCTTGTTGCCGCGGATGTGACGCATCTGCGCCTCGCCGAGCTTGAGCAGGTCCTGCCCCTCGAACTCGATCGTGCCGCGCTCGATGCGGCCCGGCGGCATCGCGATGAGGCGCATGATGGACAAAGCGGTGACGCTCTTGCCGGAGCCCGACTCGCCGACGATGCCCAGCGTCTTTCCGGCCTCGAGATCGAGGGAAAGTCCGTTGACCGCGCGGACGATGCCGTCGTCCGTGCTAAACGTGACCTCGAGGTCTTTGACGGATAACAGCGGCATGCGCGTCGATGATCTCTCTTAGCGGGTGAGGAACAGCAGGCAGATGGCGAGCACGATCCACGAGCCGGCGGCGAAATCGGTCGCGCGCTTGAGCTGCTGGTCGAGCCCGAGCCGTCCGCGGTAGGCCGCCTCAGCGCGACCGCCGATGCTTCCCGACAAGCCCTCGTTCTTGGTCGTCTGGATGGACATGAGCAAGATGACGGCCACGGTGAGGACGAGGAACAGCAGCTCGACCGAGGACGTCAGGAACGGGTGCTGTTGGCTGAAGGTCAGCGGCCGGAATATGGGACTTGTGGTCGCTATCTGGATCGGGGTCGGAACCGCCACCGGCGTCACGCCCGGAGTGGCTGCGCCGCCTGCCGCAAAAGCGGCTGCTATACTAAGGAAAGTCAGCAAAAGATTACGTGCTCCATAAGGGGCGAAGCGGTTTTGGCGGAGGACAGGGTTCTGCCGTCCCGGTCAGGCTACCTGTGCGCCTATGTGGCATGCCGGACTTCAGTCCGGCTGTTCTCAGCTTCGAGGCGCTCGATAAACGCGCCGATCGCGGGCTCGATGAATCCGACGTAACGCGGACGCGTGAGCAGATGCAGGCCCTGCTTTATGATGTGCATGCTCCGGTCGCGACTGGCGACGCCGTCGTGGATCTGCTGCGCGTTCTTGACCGGGATGGTGGGGTCGTAGATGCTGTGCACGATCAGCAAAGGACAGGCGACGCGCTGCAGTCCGCTGCGCACGCGCTCGATGACGGATAGGAAGACGCCGACGGATGCCACCGGCACGTTGGCGTAGCCTTCATCGCCGGCAAGGCGCGCGCCGATGCGAGACGGAACCGGCAGGCCGGGCGCGAGGCGCTGCAGCAGCGGCACGCCCGACGCCACGAGCTGGGTCACGGAGAGCGGCGTGGAGATGGTGATCAGGCCGGCGAGCGCATGCGTGCCAGCCAAATGCAACCCGAGCGAGCCGCCCATCGAAAGCCCGACGACGTAGACGCGATCGTTGTCGCGAGCCGCGGCTTGGTACGCGGATTCAGCCGCTTCGAAATAATCGTCCGGGGTCACGCCTCGCAAATCGCGCGAAGCGGTCGCATGACCTGGTAACGTCGGTGCGCGCACGCCCAGGCCGCGCTCTTCCAAGCGGCGGCCGAGCTCATGCATCTCGAACGGGCTCCCGGCAAATCCGTGGAGTAGGAGAACTGAGGCTCGCTTGCGCGCTTCGTGCACTCGAGTCACTTTACAGACCGCCGCTCTGCCGGATATAATGGTACTCCATGCACGATCCCTCGCGCATCGGCTCCGATCACGATCCGGCTCCCAAGATCGTGGTCATCCGGCAACACCGCGCCCTCGTGGAGTTCGCCAAGGCGCTCTCCACGATTTTCAATCCGTTCGTATGCGCGGCGATATTATTCGTCATCGTTTCGCACGCTTACTCCAAATCGACGCTCGAGTTCTGGGTGCTGTCCTCCACCAGCGTCTTTTGCTTCACCGTGCTTCCGTTGATATGCGTTCTGTATCTGTACGTCACCGGCCGCATCTCGGATTTCGAGATGTCCGATCGTTACGAACGCGAGCGCGTGTTCTTGGTCTTCGTCGCCGTGTATCTGCTCACCGCCATCGGCTTCACGTTGGTGGGCGTCAGACAGGAGCTCGTGGCCGTGGCATGGGGCTACTGGGGCACGGCGCTCGGCACGATGCTGATCACCCGCTATTGGAAGATCAGCACGCACGCCTTCGGCATCACCGGACCGTTCGCCGTGTTGATCGCGCTCTTCCATGAGATCCCGCTGCCGTACGTGGCGCTCGTCCCCTTGGTATGCTGGTCGCGGGTCTATCTACGCAGTCACACGCTTGCGCAAGTCGTCGCCGGGGCCGTGCTCGCCATCGCGTCGTCGATTCTGTTCCTCAAACTATTCCACATCATTTAGGACCGGACCGAAGTCCGGCATAGGACACCAACTGCGTGATCGCAGGCGCGCCGAGGGCGGCTGCGTGCCGTGCGAAGCTGTGCGTGTCGCCGGTGACCTCTACGATCAACCGGCCTTGGCCGGGCGGCGCGCCTTCGAGCATCTCCGCGCATTCGCGTGCGCATGCTTGTGCCGGGTCGACAAGCGCGACCTGAGGTCCGAGCGCCTGTGCGAACCACGCGCTCAAATGAGGGAAGTGCGTGCAGCCCAGGATGAGCGCGTCGCAAACGCCCGCCTTGATCGGCTCGCAAGCCTGCGCTACCGCGATGGCGGCGCGCTCGGTGCTCGAATCACCGGCTTCGACGATCGGCACGAGTGCAGGCGCGCCTAGCTCCACCGGCATAGCATCCGGACGCAAACGCCGGATGGCGCGTCCGAACACGCCGCTCTTCGCGGTGGCTTGCGTCGCGATGACGCCGATGCGCCCAGACCTGCTCGCCGCGACGGCGGCGCGCGCTCCGTGCTCCACGAGCCCGACGAGCGGAACCTGCGTGTCCGGCCAGCCGCGGGCGTCGAAGGCGGAACAACTGCTGCCGCACGCGATGAGGATGATCGCGGGGTCGTACTCCTGCAAGCGTTTGATGTTGCCGGCCGCGAGCTGAGCGATGTCTTCGAGCGTCCTATCGCCGTACGGCACGTGCGCCGTGTCTGCCAAGTAGACCACGTCGACCGACGGGACCAGCGCCCGCAACGCCGACAGCACGGTCAATCCTCCGAGGCCGGAGTCGAACATGGCGACCGGTCCGTGCGCCGTCTTCATTGCGTGCCCGCGGGGATCGTCTGCGGTCCGCCGGTGTAGTCCATCACGCCCCGCGCGATGCCATGCGCGAGACGCGCGATGAACGAGCGCTGCGCCAACAGCGCGGCGTCATGCGGATTGGAGAGGAATGCCGTCTCGACCAGCACCGCCGGCATGATCGTGTTCTTGACGACGTAGAACGCCTGACGCTTGACGCCGTCGTCGGCGATGCCGTCTGACGCGACGGTCGCCGCTTGGACGGCCTGCGCAAACGGTTTATCGCCGAGCCGGTAGTAGTACGTGGTCGTGCCGTTGAGATACTGCGCGGTCGATGAGTTGACGTGGATGCTCAGGAAGAGGCGCGCGCCGGCCGCATTACCCACATCGCAGCGGGCCTGCAGTTCCTGACGGTCGGCGCCGCCGGGATCGCCGACTTCATTGTCTCCCTCGCGCGTCATGATGACCTTCCAACCCAGGTGCCGCAGCTCGTCGCGCACCTTCAGCGCGACTTCCAAGGCGATGTGGCTTTCCACCAAGCCGTAGCCGGTATTGATCGCGCCAGGATCGTTGCCGCCGTGCCCCGGATCGATGGCGATGAGGTCGTGTTGGAGCGGACCGCGAACCATCGGCGTCGGGCTGGGAGGCGTAAAACTGATTGTGCCGATGCCCGCATGCGGCGCATCCGGTCCGGGAGGGGTGCGTTGGATCTCGACGCCCATCTGATTCGCCGACTGCGCGATCGGCCCCACCGCGACGTCGATCGGCTGCGTCGGCGTGATCGAGACGCGCACGACGTGCTCGGGGTCGACTTGGTTCTGGCTGACTTTGATCTCTTTGATGAATGGCAGCGTCGACGCGAGCGTCTGGGACGGCCCGATGAGCACAGCGCCCTTGATGTCCAGCCAGTAACGGTTATCGGGATCGGCAAGCCGGTGCCATTCGAAGCTCACCGGTCCCGAGAGCGTGAGCGTGATGCGCGTGCCCGTTGCGACGTCGTCGACCGTTAAAGCCGTGATGCGTTGGTCGCCTGGACTCGGCGAGACCTGCGGCGCCGGCGAAACGCCGTTGTCGGTCGGTTCGGCGGCCGGTGAAGCGGACCCGGTGACCATGGGCTGCGCGGTCGGCACGTTGCTCGGCATCGCAGCGGGTGTCTGCGTGGGTGTCGGCGACGCGGTCGGTGCGGGTGTGGCGGTCGGGGTCGGTGGCGGCGTTGCAGGTCGCGGTGTGGAAGCCGGCGCAGGCGTCTTGCGCTCGGTGCGACGCACGGTCCCGGTGGACGAAGCGACATCTTCGACGCGCAATGCCGCTTGGCTCTTGGCGACGATGAGTTCGACGCCCGCGTTGCCGGCCATGTGATGCGCCGCGAAGCGCTCGCCGCGCGCCACCGAGATCGCTACGGTCGTCGTCGGGAAACCGGGCGGACCAGCCATGCTCACCGCGGCGCGGGTGGCGGTGCGCGTGCCGAGCGCGATCGTCCCCTTCAGGTCGGTGCCGAATCCGGGGAAACTCATCACCAGCGTTCCCGCGCGCTGGTTGAAAGCCGTTTTGTACTCCGCGGGTGCGGAAGCGGTCATTTGCACGATCGTGCGATCGGATTCGGCGTGCCCGCGCACGCTAAGGATCTGCGGCACGAAGACGTAGCCGCCTTGGAAGCCGCGCACGCCGAGATTGAGCGCCTTGGCGAGCGGGATGAGCGGCAGATACATGTCCGAATCTCTAGAGAACGGCGCGAACGGCATCGCGGTCGGCGTGCCGTCGATCGAGACGGCCGTGCTGCCCAAAGTGAAGGTGACGAGTTTGCCGTCGGCGCGCGTGATGGCGGCGAAGCGCGTTCCCGGCTGCCACGTGAGCTGCGCGGCGACGAGACCCAACATGTCGCGCAAGCCGGCGTCTCCCGCGGGGGCGACCGGATCGCCGTACGCGACGCCCAGATGTTGGAAATGAACCTGACGACCCGCGACGTAGACTTTCGCGCCCGTTTGCGTGAACGGGATGCCGGCGGCGCGCGTCGCGGCAGGCAGACCAAACGAGAGCGCTGCGCAGAGCAACGCGGTGACGCGAAGGGTCATTGTGCGAACGTTTCGCGAGTCAGCGGCTGATCGAGCTCGAGATGTCCACCGGGCAGCGCCGCGACCTTTTGGCCGCCGACGAGGACCTGGACTTCCTTGACGTTCGGCAGGCCGGTGAGCGTGTAGACAAGCGCCTTGAACATCGCCACTTCGTCACTCGTGCCGACGCTCGAGGATTTTTGGATCGGGCCGATGAGGTTCACCGTCGCCGTGCCGCCGCTCAACGTGACGCTCGCTTGCGTGCCGATGGGGAAGAGCGCCACGGCATCACGGCCGACGGATGGACCGGCCAAGAGCTGGTCGGTCGCGTAGTTCGCCACCTGCGCGCCGTCCAAGGAAGCTTTCGCCGTATAGTCCACCGGCATCAGCTCCTCGGTTCCAGCCTTGCAATAGAAGACGGTGATCTTCAGGGGCTGCGATTGCGTTACTTCCGCTTTCTTGGTGCAGGCGGGCATAGACGCAACAATCGCCACCGCGAGGGCAGCGACGAGGACTGCACGAGACCGAGCGGGATTGATCAATCGCCCCCTATATTACACGATTGCGAGGGACCTGACAAGAACGCCCGTTCGAGGCGCCAAGCTGCCCGGCAGTGAACGAATCGTGATGTGGTGGTGTCTTGAGTAGTAGATGAAAGCCGAGATCGATCCATGAGCGCCGGAGCGGAGTCGTTTCCCCTTTCGGTCGCCGCGCGGACCGGCGTCGAAGAATTCGAGCGACAAATGGGCGAGGCGCAGCGCGTGGTGTATGCCATCGCTCACGCGGTGCTTGGAAGCTGCGCTGACGCAGAGGACGTCACGCAGGATGTCTTCCTCACCGCTTTCCGCAGGCGCTCAGACCTTCGCGACCCGCAGGCGTTTCGCGCATGGGTGGCGCGCACGAGCTACCGCCTGGCGTTGAACAGCCGCCGGCGGCAGAGGCGCGCGCAAGCTCGCGATGAGGCTGCTGCGGTCATGCATCCGGCCGGGGCGATCGACGATCCGCACGGACTTGTGGCTGCGCGCATGGATGAAGGACGCCTGCGCGCTGCAATCCTTGGATTGCCCGAGAAATTGCGCGCAGTCGTCCTGCTGTGCGCTGTGAACGGACTCGCGGCGCGCACGGTCGGCGCGGCTCTGCGGATCCCCGAGGGGACCGTACGCTCGCGTCTGCATCTCGCCCGCAAACTATTGCTGAGGACGCTTTACCGATGAACGACTGCGAACACTATCTCGAACAGCTCGAGGAGCATGCGCTCGGACGGCCCCTTGGGGACTCGGCTCGACAGCATGTCGAAACCTGTCCGGATTGCGCGGGCACGCGAGAACGACTGCGTGCGCTGGCTGCTGCGATTGACGGGAGCCTCACTCGCTTGGGCGCAGCCGAGCCCGGCCCGAGCCTGCGCCCACGTCTCTCTGCGGCTCTTCAATCGGCCGGCGTCGGGCTATCGCCTAGCGGGCGGTTGCGGATCGCCGTCGCGATGGCCGCGGGGATCGCTATCGTCGCAGCGGCGGCGACGCTGCAGTTGAGTCGACCCGCTGAGCGAGCGCAACACCAAGCCACGGCCGCGCTTGCCGCGGCGTCGGCCTTGTCGCACTGGCGATCACCTACTGACGTTCTTTTGACACCGACCCTGACGACGCGCACCGAGACGACCCCGTCGCGTGCGCAAGGAGGAAAACATGCGAGTTAAGATCTTCTACGCGATCGTGCTGGCTTTGATCGTGGCAGTGTCCAGTGCGAGCGCGGCGCCGATGCCGATGCAGCCGCCGGGCCCGGATCCAATCGGACAAAACCTGTTCCCGCCGGATTTCGTGATCGCGCACGGCGGCGCGATCGGTCTGAACGATACGCAGCGCAACGCCATCGAATCCGCGGCGATCAACGCTCAGACGCAATCCATGAAGTTGCAGTTCCGCATACAAGAGTCGATGAGCGCGCTCGGCTCGCTGCTGGCGCAGCCGCGCGTCGATGAGTCCCGCGTCATGACGCAGCTCGATCAAGAGCTCGAGCTCGAGCGTCAGATGAAACACGCGCAGCTCGGGCTCATGATCCAGGTGAAGAACATTCTCACGGCCGAGCAGCAGGCGAAACTCCAACGGCTTAAACCTGGTCCGCCCATGCCGAATTGAGGTCGGGAAGGGAGATGGTGGAGGCGACCGGAGTTGAACCGGTGTCCGAGAAGACCCCCACGAAGGCGTCTACAAGCTTAGTCCGGTTTTTGATCTCGCAACCGCGTACTCGCCGAACTCGATTGCCGCGGCTGCCAGCTCCGATCAATTTCCCGCGCGCGTCGGAGCGCCCGTACGCGGTAGCCGTCTTGTTTGACATCTGCGGGCCCGTGCCGGCGCCGTTGCCCCGCGGACGTGACTAGCCTAGATTAGGCTGCCAGTGCGTATTCGCTATTCGCGTGTATACGTTTTCCGATCGTTTAAGGAGGGCTCGGAACTCCGCTTGCTTCCTTCGCCTGGGCACAACCCGTCGAGACCGTGACGCCCCCGCGACCTACTTATATTATCGTATTCCGTCCGGCCGCGCAACCTTAGCGGCGGGGGCTTTCGTCGGACTCCGGCTCGTGAATGACGAGCGAGATGGCCCACGAGATGATCGACATCAAGATCGCTCCCCAAATGGCGGCCCAGATGTCGGGGACGTGGAACCCCGGCACGACGTACTTGATGAAATAGAAGATCAGCCCGTTGATCACAAACGTGAAGAGCCCAAGGCTCAAGATCATGAGCGGACAGCTGATCACGACGAGGATCGGCCGCACGATGGCGTTCGCGAGGCCGAGCACAAGCGCGACGATCAGCGCCGAGCCGACACCGTCCACGCTGATGTGGAACGCGTGCAGGTACGAAATCGCAAGCAGCGCCAGTGCGTTGATGATCAAGCGGATGACGAAATGCATGCGCCAGCCCTTAGCGGGCGATGCGGCTAGTCCTTTTTCTGCAGGCTTGCGTGCACGGCGCGCGCGGCGGCCTGCGTCATCCCGGGAACCGCGGCCAGCTCGGTCGGGCTGGCCTGCTTGATCGCGGCGGCTGAGCCGAAGGCGCGGATGAGCGCGCGCTTGCGCGCGGGACCGATGCCCGGCACTCCGTCGAGCCCTGACGCGACCTGCCCCTTGCCGCGCAACTTCCGATGATACGCGACTGCGAAGCGGTGCGCCTCGTCGCGCACCCGCTGGATCAAGTGCAGCGCCGGCGAATTGCGCGCCAGCAGAATCGGCTCGCTCTCGTCCGCGAGATAGAGCTCTTCGAATTGTTTGGCGAGCGCCGCGACCGGGATAGCGATGAGATCCAACTCGCGCAGGATGTCGAGGACGGCGTTGAGCTGGCCGCGCCCGCCGTCGATGAGCAGCAGATTGGGGCGGCGCGAGAACTTCTTCTCCTTGCCGGAGGCGTCGACGTTGAGATAGCGCAGGCGGCGGCGCAGCATCTGCGCCATGTTCGCGAAATCGTCGTTCTTCTCGGCGCCTTGGATCTTGAAGCGCCGGTAGTCGCTCTTCTTGGGTTTGGCGTCTTCGAAGACCACCATCGAGCCGACGACGTTGGTGCCCTGGACGTGCGAGATGTCGTAGCACTCGATGCGCGACGGCAGACCGGGCAGGCTCAGGGCGGCCGCAAGCTCCTCCAACGCGACTGTTGCTCGCTCTTCTGCCACCGCGCTCTTGGACAGGTGATCGGCCAAGTGTTGCTCGGCGTTGCGCCGCACCTTGCGCATGTACTCTGCGCGCTGGCCTCGTTGCGGCACGATCAAGCGTACGCGATTGCCGCGCAGCTCGGAAAATGCGCGCTCGACTTCGGCGGCATCCGGTATCTGCGTTTCGAGCATGATCTCCTTGGGGACCGATGGCGCTTGCGCGTAGTGCAGCTGCACGAACTCGGATAAGATCTCGTCCGGCCGGCGACCTTCGGTGCCCTCGACGATGAAGTGCTCCTGCCCGACGAGCTTGCCGGCCCGCACGAAGAATATCTCCATGCTCGAACAGCCCTGCCCGTGAGCCCCCGCGATCAAATCCATGTCGATGCGGCTGCGCCACACGACTTCTTGGCGCTCCATGACGCGCTTGATCTCGGCGATGCGATCGCGCAAGCGCGCCGCGTACTCGTACGAGAATTGATCGGCGGCGCCGCGCATCTGCGTTTCGAGGCGGCCCACCACCAGGTGCTGACGCCCCTCCAGGAAGAGGCGCACGTGGGCGACCGTGGCGAGATAATCTTCTCGGGTTTGGAGGAACGCGCACGGCGCGTTGCAGCGCTTGATGTGATACTGCAGGCAGGGCCGATGATTCTTGACGCCGATGTCGGTGAGCTTGCACGTGCGCAACGGGAACACGCGCCGGATCAAGTTGATGGAATCGCGCAGCGCGGCCGCGTTGGTATAGGGACCGTAATAGCGGCCGCCGTCGTCCACGAGCTTGCGGGTGAAGATGACGCGCGGGAAGGGCTCGTTCGTCACCTTTAGATACGGATATTTCTTGTCGTCCTTGAGCCGGACGTTATACGGCGGCTTGTGCTGCTTGATGAGGTTGCATTCGAGCAGCAGCGCTTCGGCTTCGTTCTTGACGATGATGGTGCGGACGTCGGTGATGCGCTCGACCAAGGCGTCGGTGCGCACGTGATGGATGCGGCCCGGTTGGAAATACGAGCGCACGCGCGAGCGCAGCTCGATCGCCTTGCCCACGTAGAGCACCGCGCCCGCAGCGTCCAGCATTTCGTAGACGCCGGGTTCGGCCGGCAGGCGTTCGAGCTTCTGGCTCAGTGCGTCGGTCATGGCGCCTTCATACTTCTGGGCGCCGGACGGGCTACCTTGGATTAGCGGCGGGCTCGCGCCCTGGCGCGTTCGGCGAAATGCAGCACGAGCCACACGATGACCGCCACCACGAGCAGCGCGAGCAGCGCGATGGAGATGGGCCGGAGATAGTGCGACACCCTATCCCAATGCTTGCCGAGCGTGAAGCCGATGAACGCGAAGCCGGTGCACCAGATGATCGACGCGGCGAGCGTGTAGAGCACGAATTGGACCAGCGGCATGCGGGTGACGCCCGCCGGAAACGAGGCGAACGCGCGGATCCCTGGCAGCAGTTTGCAGACGAACACGGCTTTGACGCCGTGGCTTTCAAAAAACCGGTCCGCGCGGTCGATCTCGTGCTGGCGCACGAAGAAGAGGCGGCCGAAGCGCACGAGAAACGGCCGGCCGCCATAATAGCCGATGGCGTAGGCCGCCAGCGCTCCGGCCGTGTCCCCGAAGGTGCCGGCGGCGATCACCAGCGGCAGCGTCAAGTCCCTCGCGAACGCGAGATAGCCCCCGAAGGACATCATGACTTCGCTCGGCAGCGGCACGCCGACCGCCTGGCCGAACATGCCGAGCGTCAAGCCTACGTATCCAAGCCGGTAGATGAAGTCGATGACCCAATGGGTCACCGCTTGGATGATGTGCACCTAGTGGGAGTTCCAGTGCGCGAGCACGCGCGCGGCGACGCCGCCGCCGTCGGTCACGATGCCGCACAAGATGTCGACCGGTTCGATCAGCGCTGACGCGCCTTTTTCCCGTGCGGCCCGCTCGAAGATCTCGCGCACCCGCGGCGTGATGATGACGCCCTCCCAGGGGTGTTCCGACGGTGCATCCATCGCTTCGCGCAGCGCCTGTTTGATCTCCCACGGCTCGGCGCCGATGCGGGCGAAATATGCGCGGGCGTCGGAGGGCGGATCGATCGCCATGGCGAGCAAGAGGTGCTCCGTTCCGAGGTAATAGTGGCTAGCGTTCCGGCATTCTTGCTCGGCAAGGTGGACGACGGCTTGCGCGGACTGACTAAATTGCGAAAACACGGTGTTCCGATGGGCTTGAAGGTGCGGCATACCACGGTGAACACATCGGGGCGACAGGACTTGAACCTGCGAACCTCTCGGTCCCGAACCGAGCGCTCTACCAAGCTGAGCTACGCCCCGCAGTTGCCAGGCCGTGGTTTTCGCCCGCATGCTCGTGCGCTCCTTGACTTGCGCGTCACGGGTGAGGAGAGTGCGGCTCGCGCGACGAAGCGATGTCATGGTTGGCGGTCATCATTTTCGGAGTTTTTTTGGGATGAAGTATCTTATCGTCGGGTGTGGGCGAGTAGGTTCCACGCTGGCGAAGCGTCTCGCGCGCGCGGGCCACGATGTCACCGTTGTCGACGAGAATTCCGCCTCTTTTCGGAGATTGGGACGAAATTTTCAAGGCAAGGTGGTGCTGGGCACCGGCATCGACGTCGATGTGCTGAAGCGCGCCGGCGCCGAGCAGGCGGACGGCTTTGCGACGGTCACCGAGGGCGACAACCGCAACATCATGGCGGCCCTGGTCGCGCAGCAGCATTTCAAGATCAAGCGCGTGGTAGCGCGCATCTACGATCCCGAGCGTTCGTCGATGTACCGCGACTTCGGCGTGGCGACGATCTGTCCGACCACCGTCGGGGCGCACCTGATGGCGAACGCGTTGGTGGAGCAGCCGTTTCGCATGCTGCCGTTCGAGCGGCACGACGTCGAGGTGATCGAATTCCTCGTGACCGCCAATCTTGCGGGCAAGAGCGTGGCGGACATGACCGTGGCCGGCAAGACGCAGGTCTGCGTGGTGGTGCGCAAGGAGCGAAGCCTGCTGCCGACGCCCGACATGCGGCTCGAGCTTGACGACAAGGTCGTGACCGTGGTGATTCCGGAGTACTTGGATCAGTTCCGCAAGACCGTGGAGCCGCAGCTCGCAGGCAAACGCTGATGTTCATCATCGTCGTCGGCGGCGGCAAGCTCGGCACGTACCTCGCGCGCGAACTGCTCGAGGAGAAGCACGAAGTCGTCGTCATTGAGAAAAACGAGCGCAAGGCGCAGGCGCTCTCGCAAACCCTCAACTGCGAGATCGCGCAAGTAGGCGACGGTTGCGACCCGCTGGTGCTCGAGGAGGCCGGCGCCAACCGGGCCGACGTGGTGGTCGCCGACACCGGGGACGACGAGGACAATCTCGTCATCTGTCTGGTCACCAAGAAGCGCTTCACGCGGCCGCGCACCATCGCGCGCGTCAACAATCCCAAGAACAAGGTCATCTTCGAGGAATTAGGCATCGATTCGGTGGTGAGCAGCACCGAGGTCGTCATGAAGATGGTGCAGCAGGAAGTCAACGTGCGCGATCTGGCCCCGCTCATGAGCTTCAAGGGCGGAAACCTGGAACTAGTGCGGCTTGCCGTTCCCTCTTCCTCGCCCGCGAACGAACGCAGGTTGGCGGAGCTATCGCTGCCGCGCCATTGCGTGATCGTGGCGCTCGAGCGCAACGGGGACGTCGTCGTGCCGGATGCGGACACCACCATCCACGCGGGCGACGCGATGCTGATCGTCACCCAGCCCGGCTCGACCGCGGAATTGCGCCGTCAATTGATCGGCGCGAACTGATACCGGGGCTAAAGCCCCGGCACTACATTACCCGAAGCCGCGTGTGAAATTGCCGACCCGCACGCGCGGAAACTCACTTCGCAGCCAAGCAAACCAAGCGCGCATGCCGACGGGCTTCTCTTTCGGACGCCCGACCGCTTGAAAATAAACTGACGGATCGACGTTGAGCGTGCGCGACTGCACCATGTCCACCGGGTGGTCGCGCAGAAGCGCACCGAAGGCTTGCATCTCGTCTGGATCATCGGTCACGCCCGGATGCGTCAGCAGGTTCAGCGATACGGACGCGCCGACGCGGCGCGCCACCTCGAGCGATTGCACCACGTCGTCGAAACCGTAGCCGCGCGGCCGGTAGTACGCTGCATACGTCGCCGGCCTGGCGCTGTTCAGGCTCACGCGCACGGATTGGAGCCCTGCCTCCAAGAGCTGCGCAAGCGCAGCAGGCCGGCTGGCGTTGGTGTTGATGTGCAGCGTGCCGCGCTGCGTCGTTTTGCGGATCTTTCGGATGGCGGCGGCGATGCGCGGTGCGGCGAGCAAGGGTTCGCCCTCGCAACCTTGCCCAAAAGAGATGATGGGGTGCGTCGCGCTCTCGAGGTGCGCGACCGCGAGCCGTGCGATGTCATCGGCGGCCGCCGTTTCGCGCACGCGTTCTTGCGCGCTTGCGATGCCCGCTTCGGGTTCTTGTTCCGAGATGCAGCCGATGCAGCGCGCGTTGCAGGCGGGAGAGACCGTGATGGCCGCTTCGCCTTGGCGCAAGAACGTGTTTTGCGCGGTGTAGCATCCGTATTCGAGCGCGCAGCGCTCGAGCTGGCGCAGCTGCGGGCTGCCTGGAAACTCGAGCAGGCGCATGGCTACGGCGCGCCGCAGCGGCTCCGGATCGTGCGCGCTGCTCGACCACGTCTCGAGCTGATCGGTGAGCAGCCCGGCGACGCAGAGCCGGCCTTCGTGCCACGCCACGGCCGCGTACCCGTACAACGGCAGCGGCGGCGCATCGCGTCGGATTGCGAACGCCGGCAAGAGCGTTCGCGTGTAGCCCAGGGGCAGGGCGGCCGCGACGGCGTCGATCGGCGCGCCTTCGAAATCGTGAAGCGCTACGCGCTCGCCGGCATCGAACCCCAGCGGCGAGCGGCCCGGCAGCGTCAGCAACAGCGTGCCTTTGGGGATCGGGATGAAGTCTGCGGCGGCCGCGGTGAGAAGAACGCCGCCATCGGCGGCCGCCGCATACTGCGGGCAATCCAGAACGCTTCCATCGCCGCGTGCGAACACCGCGCGCGGCGCGCGCGAAGCGCCCTTACGTGCTCGTTGCAACGCGGACGTCAGGAGCCAGAAGGCTCGCGGGCACCTCCACGATCGTCCGAAACACGACTTGCGCCGGCCCGGTCAGGAGGGCTGAACCGGCGGGCGCCGGCCACGCGACCGTCACCGTTCCGCCGCGCTGCGTCACCGACACGGGCGATGTGGCGCGGTTCGTCACGATTGCGGCCGCTGCCACAGCGCATGCGCCGGTGCCGCAGGCCCACGTCTCGCCCACGCCGCGCTCGCGCACGCGCACCTGCGCGACGCCGCTGGCCATGCGCACCGCCTCGACGTTCACGCCGTCCGGAAATCGGCCGCTGCGATCGACGGCTTGCGCCAGCGCAGCGAGATCGATCGAGGCCACATCTTCATCCACAAAGATGACGCAGTGCGGGTTGCCCACCGAAACGGCGTGACAGGTCAACGTTCTTCCGAGAGCTTCTACTTCTGACGCTGACGCTTCTACCTTTGGCCTGCCCATGTCCACGCGCACGAGGTCACCGGGCAGCAAGTCCGCGCGCACGAGGCCGGCACTGGTGTCCATCGCGAGCGACCTGCTGTTATCACCTCGCTCTTGTGCGAGATAGCGCGCGACGCAGCGAACGCCGTTGCCGCAGCTCTCGGCTTCGCTGCCGTCGGCGTTGAAGATGCGAAGCGTGATGTCGGCCTCGCCGTTAGGGGGCAGCAGCACGAGCAAACCGTCGGCGCCGATGCCGAAGCGCCGGTCGCATAGAAAGCGGGCGAGCGCCGGGTAGTCGTGGGACGCACCGCGGGGATTGTCGAGCAGGACGAAGTCGTTGCCCGTCCCTTGAACTTTAGTGACGGCGAGGGTCGGCATTGTCGCCTAGGGGCGGTTAGTTCCCGACGGGGTGAGTGGTCGCGCCATCGGCCGCGGGCGTCGGCGCGGCCGCCGGCGCAGACCCTGATGCGGATTCCGGCAGCGCTTGCGTTCGCTGGGCCGCGGCAAGCTCTCCACCCGTGAACTGCACGGGCGTTTGCGGCGATACCGTCGACACCGCGTGCTTGTACACCAGGTGCGGTTTGTTATCGTACTCTAAGATGATGGTGAAATTGTCAAAACCGCGGACGTGGCCGCGCAATTGAAAACCGTTGCGCAGATAGATGGTAACGGGAGCATTCTCTCGCTTGATAGCGAGAAGGTATGCGTCTTGCAAAGGGAAGTGCGTTTTCACGTGTTCGTCTCCAGTTCTCTCTCTAATGGAGAACGCTTCATCGTTCACGTCGATGTCGCGTTTTCCCTTGCCGCAGCTCGCAACGCGGAGAGCGCCGCGATTGGATCGTCCGCCTCGATGCGCAGCGCGTCCGACATCCGCCTGAACCACGTCTGCTGCCGCTTCGCATATTGACCCGTTCGCCGTATCGTCGCGCGGACGGCTTCTTCGTAGGTCGCGAGACCTTGCTGCCATGCCAGCGCCTCGGCGTAGCCAAGGCCGCTGAGCGCCGGCGAATCGGGCCAGCGCGCGGCGATGGCTTGCGCCTCTTGCGCCAGTCCTTTCTGGAACATGTCGCGCACGCGGGTGACGATTCTCCGGCGCAACACCTCTCGATCGACCTCCAAGACGACCACCTTCAGCGCAACAGGGACGCACGGAGCTAAAGCTCCGTGGCTACGACTATCACTACGGCGCGCGAGCGCGGACTCCAACGCGCGCAGCGTCCGATACGCGTCGCGCGGCCGGACGCGCGCGCTTGCCTCCGGGTCGATCGCGGCGAGCCAAGCGCGCAAAGTCTCGTGCGGGTGCACGGCCGCTTCCATGCGGACGCGCGCGCGCAGTTCGTCGTCCGCCACGGCTCGGTCTAGCGGCATCGTTCCGCTCAGCGCTTCGATGTAGAGCCCGGTGCCGCCGACAAGGATGGGCATTTTTCCCGAGCGCGCGATGCGTTCGCACGCGGCAGAGGCGTCGCTGACAAACCTGGCTGCGCTGTAGCGCTCGCCGGGGTCGACGAATCCGTAGAGGTGATGTTGGGCGCGGGCGCGCGCTTGCTCGGACGGCCAACCGGTGCCGATGGGCATGCCCGCGTAGACCTGGCGCGAATCCGCGTTGACGATCTCAGCGCCGATCTCCGCGGCGAGCAGCGACGCGATCTCGGACTTGCCCGAAGCCGTAGGTCCGCAGACCGCGAGCGCGGTGATGGGTGACATCGCGGCTACGTCCGGCGGAACGCTTTTGCCAGCGCCGATGCGTCCAGCCGAAGCATCGTCGGGCGGCCGTGCGGACACGTGTGCGGATCGTCGCAGCGCAGCAAGCGCTCGTACAGCGCCGCTTGCTCGAGCAGGCTCAACGGCTCGTGGGCACGCACGACGGAGTGACACGCGATCGTCGCCAGCAGCCTGTTGCGATGCGCGACGCCTTCCCGCGGCGCGTCATCGGCCACCAGATCTTCCAAGATGCCCGGCAGATCGAAGCGGCGACGCTCGTATCCGGCCGGAAGCGATGCGATCCGGTAAGCGCCGCTTTCGCCGAACTCCTCGATGACGACTCCGGCGGCCCGCAATTCGACGTCGTGCTCGTGCAGAATCGCGGCCTGCGCGGGCGTGAGCTCGACCACCATCGGAAACAACGTTTGCGCGGATCCGCTCTGTGCAGAGCCTGAGGCTTTGGCCCCGGTCTCCAGCAACGCTTCGTAGGCTATCCGCTCGTGCGCGGCGTGCTGATCGATGACGATCATGCCATCCGCATCGCCGGCCACGATGAACGTGCGATCGATCTGCCCGTAGACCCGCACCTCATTGCGCGACGATTCGGGAATCGAGGGCAATACGGAGATGAGGGGCGCCGCTTGGGGGCCGGCCGAACCCGGCAGCCCGGGGCCGCCGACTTCGAGCGTGCCTATCGGCAGAGCGCGAGCCGGCTCCACTGCGCGCAGCGTGCTCGCGATCGCCAAGCGCACGGCGTCGAAGACGGCGTTGCCGTACGCGAAGCGCACTTCGATCTTGGTGGGATGCACGTTGACGTCGACGTCTTCGGGTGGCAAGCCGACCGCGAGCATGCCGAACGGGAAACGCCCGGTCATGCCGAACGCGCCGTAGCCCGCAAGCCACGCCGCGGCGAGCGCCGGGCTGCGCACCAGGCGTCCGTTCACGAAAAAGACTTGTTGCGCGCGATTGGTCCGGTCGTGACCCGGCGCGCTCACGTAGCCGGTGACCGCTTCCCGTCCGGCGACGTCGGGCGCGCTGATCGCCACCAGCGTTCCTCGCGCGCCTTTGCCGAACACCATCTCCAGCCGATCGACCGGATCGGAGACGGCGGGCAGACTCCACACGTCGCGGCCGTCGTGCCGCAGGACGAACGTTACCCGCGGCCAGCCGAGCGACACCTGGCTCAAGTACCCGCTGATGCGGGCGAACTCAGCACGCGCGCTCTTGACGAATTCGCGCCGCGCGGGCGTGAGCGCGAACAGATCGCGAACCGTCACCTTGCTGCCCGGAGGCGCCGCGTGCGCCGCTGGCTTGCCGACGGAGACGCCTCGTGCCTCGATGCGCGCGCCGATCTCCACGCCGCGGGGACGGGAGATGATCTCGACGTTGCCGGCGGCGGCGATGCTGGCCAGGCCTTCGCCGCGAAAACCCAGCGTCCGGATCGCGAAGAGATCCGCGGCCGCCGCCAGCTTGCTCGTGGCGTGGCGTTGCAGGGCCAGCGCGAGCTGCTCGCGGGGGATCCCGGCGCCGTCATCCGCGACGGCGATAAGCGATCTGCCGCCGTCTTCGACGTCCACGGCGATGTGCGTCGCGCCGGCATCGAGGCTATTCTCGACGAGTTCCTTCACCACGGAGACGGGCCGTTCGATCACCTCGCCGGCCGCGATCTGCGCTATGGTCGCATCGTCGAGTTGGCGGATCGCGCCGCGGCCGTCCATGCGCCACGATTATGTCTTGCCGGACTAAAGTCCGGCATACCACAGATCTAGGTGCGGACGGGAAGAACCATATCGGTTCGGCCGGCCAGCTTCACGTTGTTGCGTCCGGAACGCTTCGCCGCGTACATCGCCGAATCCGCAGCCTGCACGAGCGCGGCCTTCTCGGAGACGTCTTGCGGATAACCGGCGACCCCGATCGATGCTGTGATTTTGGCGACCTTCTCGCCCAAGGCGAAATCCATGTCCTCGATCGCCTCGCGCATGCGGGAGGCCACCATCGCCGCTTCAGCCTTGATCGTTCCGGGCATGAGCACGACGAATTCATCGCCGCCGTAGCGGCAGCAGATGTCGACCTTGCGGGCGTGCTGGCGGATGACTTCGCCTACTTTGCGGAGCAGATCGTCACCCTGCGGGTGCCCGTACGTGTCGTTGACGCGCTTGAAGAAATCCACGTCGAGGATCAGCAGCGAAAGCGATTGACGCGTGGTGCGCGCGCATCGGAACTCCGTCTCGAGCCGCTCTTGGTATGCGCGGTTGGTCAGCAGACCCGTCATCGAGTCGGTTTCGGCGAGCTCCAGCGTCTTGGTGTGCAGGCGCGCGTTTTGAATGCCGACGGCGGCGAGGCGGACGAGCCGATCGATCAGCCGTTGATGATCGAACCCATAGATGCCGGCTTTCGTCGAGGTCAGGGCGATGCAGCCGATGGTCACGCGTTCGCTCACGATCGGAACCGCAAGGCAGCCGTGCACCGCTCGCGGCTTCGTGACATGCGTTTCGCGATAATCCTTTTGCAGATCGGCCACGATGATCGGACGCTGCTCCATCGCAGCGTGGCCGATGACGCCTTCACCGAAGCGCAGACTCGCGCCGCGATAGTAGTCCGCGTACACCCCGTCCACCGCTTCGGCGTGCAGCATTTCTTCTTTGGCGTCCTCGTCGAAGCGCGCGATGAACACCACGACGTTGCTCCACGGCACCGACTCTCGGAATTGACGGATCATCTGCACGAGTTGGGTCAAGACCTCGGGCATCGTCACTTTGACGCCGAGATCCGAGCCGGCTTCGAGCACCTTGTTGATCGCGATGATCTGATAGTCAGCGCGGCGCCTGCCGTACAGCCCGTATGCGGCGCCGACGTACGTCAGCAACGAGGTGCATAGCGGGAACATCAGCGCGCTTGCGAGATCGGTGGAGCGCGCGAACAGCATCATCGCCGCGATGGCCATGGCGGCGAACAGCAAGGCCAGCAGCGCGGTCACGACGGGAAGGGCCGCCGCGTCGAGCCCGGCTAGCATGATCAGCGCGCTGAAACCGGAGTAGTACGCCACGGCGATGGCAGCCGCGATGTCGAGCAGCACCAAGAGCAGGAGCGTGGTTTTCGAAAGGTCTTCCGAGCGATCGGGGGCCCTGTTGAATACTTTGGGCCCAAGGGCGATGCCGCTCGTCAACAACCCGTAACCGACGAGGCTTGGGTACATCCAATAGGGGAGCGCGTCGCCAAGCGGCGCGATCAACGCTTGGACGATGGCAAGCCATCGCATCGCGGCGATGAGAACGGGAAATGTCAGTCCGCGCGCGGCGTTCAGGGCGATTCTCCTAAGAGGAGTGAATTTAGACGAGTTTTAGCTGGGTATCGTCTGGTCCAGCGCCTTCCCGGCGGCGCCGCGGTGGGGGTCCGGAGCTCACCGGCCTTTCCTCAATATCATCGGCAATTTCTTGCGCGCGGCGCACGACGTCCGCTGGCAGGCCGGCCATTTTGGCGACGGCGATCCCATATGAGCGGCTGCTCGAGCCATGCAGCAAGCGGTGCGAGAATACCGGCCCGCCGGGCTCCTCAGCGACCGCCACGTGCAAGTTCTGGACGACCGGGTAGGCGCTCGAGAGCTTTACGAGTTCGTGGAAATGCGTCGCGAAGAGCACCATGGGCATGCCCGCATCGAGACCAAGCAGGTGTTCGCACACCGCCTGCGCGATGGCCAGGCCGTCCGTCGTGCCGGTCCCTCGGCCGACCTCATCGATGAGCAGCAGACTCGCGCGCTGACTGCGGCGCAAGATCAGCGCCATCTCCGCCATCTCGACGTAGAAGGTCGAGCGGCCGGCTGCGATGTCGTCGCCCGCGCCGATGCGCGTGAACAAGCGCTCCACGATGCCGATGCGCGCGCTCTCCGCCGGCACGAAGGAGCCCATTTGCGCGAGGATCGCGAGCAGCGCGGTTTGCCGCAGGTACGTGGACTTGCCGCCCATGTTCGGGCCGGTGATCAAGAGGAAGCGCTGCTCCGCGTCGAGATGGCAATCATTGGGCACGAAGTCGACGCCGCCGTACGCCTCGACGATCGGATGGCGACCCGCGACCACGTGCACTTCATCGGCCTCGACGATCTCCGGCCGGACGTAGCGCCGCTCGCCGGCCACCTGCGCAAGCGAGCAATACACGTCGATCTCCGCGACGGCTTCGGCGAGCGAGAGCAGCGCATCGCGCGACGCCGCCACCGTTGCCACCAGTTCGTCGAACAGTTCGCGCTCCACGGCGATCTGGCGCGAGCGCGCGCTGAGGATCTCTGCCTCGAGCGCGCGCAGCTCTTCATTGACGAAGCGCTCGGCGTTGACCAGGGTTTGGCGCCGCACGAAATCGGCCGGCACGCTGTCGGCGTGCGCGCGCGTCACTTCGAAATAATAACCGAACGCCTGCGTATACTTGACTTTGAGCGATTTGATGCTCGTGCGCCGGCGCGTTCGTTCCTCGAGTGCCAGGAGATGCTCGCGCGTCTTGGTGCGCAACTCCACCAGCGCGAGCAATTCGGGCGAGTGTTCGGGCCGGATGGCGCCCCCATCCGCGAGGTTCGCCGGCGGATCATCGGCTAGCGCCGCCCGCAGCTGCCCCGCCAGCGGCCCTGCGACGGTCATGTAGCGTTCCGAGCGAAGCTCGGAGAGCCTTTGCGTCGCTTCCAGCGAGTCGCGCAGCGCCGCCAAGTCTTTCGGACCCGCGCGCAGCGCCGCAACTTTTTGAACGATGCGCTCGATGTCCGCGATGGAGGCGAGCGCTTCTTGAAGGCGCACGCGCAGCGCCGCCGCCAGGACCAGTTCTTCCACGCGATCGTGGCGGGCGCGGATGCGCTCGACATCCACGAGCGGCGCGCACAGCCAGCGCGCCAGCATGCGGCTGCCCATCGGCGTCTTGGTGCGCGACAGCACGCCGAGCAGGGAGGCGCGCGAGTTCTCGCCGCTGCCGCTCGTGAGGTCCAGGTGACGGCGCGTCGCCGGATCAAGCATCATCGAGGCGCGCGCGGTCCGGGCCCGCGCCCGCGCGGTAATCGCCCTGCCGTCCAGCCGCAGATAGGTCAGGTACGACGAAAGCAGCTCGAGCGCCGAGTTCGCAGCCGGGCGTTCCGAGCGCGCGAATTCCTCGAGCTGGCTGCCGTCGAGCGTCGCCGCTTGATCTTCCACCTCCGCGACCGCGATGCGGCACTGCGCAGAGACGAAGGGGCGATAGCGCGCGACGTCTGCATCGTCGGCGACCACGATCTCCGAGGGTGCGGTGCGATCGAACTCGGCCGCCAGTTCGTCGTCGTTTTCGACCACGCACACGCTCGCTGAGCCCGTGGAGACATCCGCAGATGCCACCGCGGTCACGCCGGCCTCGGTGGCGATCGCACACAGGTAATTGTTGCGCTCGGCGGCCAGCAGGTGCTCTTCGAGCACCGTCCCCGGCGTGATGACGCGAACGATTTCGCGGCGCACCAGGCGGTTGGGAGCCGGCGGCTCCATCTGCTCGGCGATCGCGACGACGCGCGCCTGTCTGATCAGCCGCGCGAGGTAGATGTCGAGGTTGTGGTGCGGTACCCCGGCCATCGCGACGCGCCGGCCCTTGCCGGCTTCCTTCGAGGTGAGGATGATATGAACTGAAGCTGCCAGGTCTTCGGCGTCGGCGCCGTACGCTTCGTAGAAATCGCCGACGCGCGAGAGCATCAAGGCCTCGGGATACTGCGCTTTCAGCGCGACATATTGCGCGATGAGCGGTGAGCTGGCGGTCGCCTCTTCGGCCGCGACCAGCGCGTGGCCATTTTCCGCCGTGCCGGCGGCGTCGCGATCTTGGTGCGGGGCCCGCGCACCGCGTGCGCTCTTGCGAACCTTTAGGCCACCTGTCCGGAGAGGCCCCAGTTGAAGGCGCGATCAATCGCGACGCGCGCGACCGGCGCGTGCGCGGTGGCGTCCGTTCGCGGATAGATGACCGTCACGTTGTGCCCGCTCTTGCCGGCCATGTTCGAAGGATCTTTCTTGGAGGGGCCTTGCGCCAGCACTTCGAGCGTCTCGCCGATGAACGACTCGTGGAAGCGCCGCGTGGCTTCGTTCTGCGCCGCGTTGACCGCCTGCAGGCGCCGGATCTTCTCTTCCGGCGGCACTTGCGGCGTCATGCTCGCAGCCGGCGTGCCCGCGCGCGGCGAGAACGCGAAGATGAACGCTTGCTCGAACGTGCCGCGCTGCACGATGTCGAGCGTCTTGAGGAAATCATCCTCGCTTTCGGTGGGGTAGCCGACGATGAGGTCGGTGGTCAGCGCCCAGCCTGCGAGGCGCTCCCGGAAGTACGCGATCTTGTCCAAGTATTCTTCAATCGTATACAACCGCGCCATTGCAGCGAGCACGGAGTTGCTGCCGCATTGCACCGGCAGGTGCAGGCGCGGCGAGACGTTGGGCAATTGCGCCAGCGCGTCGACGACCTTCGGTCCGAAGTCCTTCGGATGCGAGGTGATGAAGGTGAGACGCTGGAGTCCTTCGATGGAGCCGATGCGCAGCAGCAGATCGCCGAAGTCGAGCCCCGTGGGTTCCCACAAGTACGAGTTGACGTTTTGGCCGAGCAGCGTGATCTCGCGAGCGCCGCAGCGGATCTCGCGGCGCACCTGCGCTTCGATCTCGTCGGGGTCGATGCTCTCAAGCGGGCCGCGCGTGTACGGCACGATGCAGTAGGTGCAGAATTTCTCGCAGCCGCGCGTGATGTTCACGAGCGCGCGCAGGTGCGCGAACTCAAGGGCGGCGTCGTGCGCCGGATCGTCCTCGGCGGAGGGCATGACGAAGTCGGTGCCGGGGGGCGGCGCGTCGGTGGGCACGCCCCATTCGCCGAGCAGCGCTTTGAAACGCTTGTATTCGCGCGGACCGAGCAGCGCGTCGACGAACGGCGCCTTCTTCTGCATGATGTTGCGGTCTTTTTCCGCGAGGCAACCGGCGACGAGCAGTTTCGTCTGCGGATGCTGCTCTTTGAGGACCTTGAGCTGGCCGAGGCGACCGTAGACGCGCAGTTCAGCCTTTTCGCGGATGGCGCACGTGTTGATGATGATGATGTCGGCGTCTTCAGGCTGCTTGGCGAACGTGCAGCCCATCGACCAGGCCTGATGGGCCAAGCCGTTTGAATCGGCGACGTTCATCTGGCAGCCGAATGTCTGCAGATAGATGGAAGCCATTGGCCGGCCTGGTTCGCGCCGACCGCTTGAGGTTCCCCGCGTGGTGGCGCTCACTTCACGCCCTTGATCTTTTGCAGCAGCGATTGCGGCAGGTAGAGCTTGCCTGCGACGAGGGCCGGTGATATCTCGAGCGTACCGGCTTTGCCGTTGTAGGTGTAGGAGCGCGACCCGATCCTGCACTTGACCTGGACGCCGCGATAATGGATCGTGATCTGGTCGCCGGACCGCGCGATCGCTTCCGGCGGCAAGAAGCTGCTTGCCGGCGCAAGGATCTCCTCCGCCTCGGGGTTGGAACGCGCGGACGCGAGGTTCACGGCGATCGAGGTCGTCGTATCAGGATACACCTCCACCGCGCGCAGCAGGTGAGCGCCGCTCTTGGGCACGACCGACACGATATGAAACCCCGCCTTCACTTTCACGGCGCCGGCAACGGGCAGAGTTCCGATTTTCGAGCCGTCCACGAACACGCTCGCGCCCGCGGGTGAACCGCGAACGAAAAGCGCCCCTTCCCCCTTGCTCGCCTGCGCGGGCGCGCGCGTCGCCTTCTCGAGGACCAATGCGATCATGGTGACGTGCCCGACCGCGATGTCGGTCGATGCGGTCTGCGCTTGCCAACCCGTGCGCGAGACGGTGAAGGCATGTTTGCCGGGCGTCAGCAGATCGATGTACGTGGGCGAACGCCCGGCGTACTGACCATCCACCCACACCTCGGCGCCTTCCGGAAGCGTGGTGACAAACGCGCCCCCGTGCGAAGGGAGTTGCGTCGCGGTGGGTGCGGCAGTGGGTGCCACGCTGACTGACGGAGCCGCTGTAGGCGAAGGGCTCGCGAACAACATCGCAGAGCGTAGGGCGAGTGCGACCACGATCGCGAGTTGAAGCATGCACGAACCTCCCTGTGCCGGGAGATGCGACCCGCGTGCCGAATCAACCTACATCGTGTCCGCAACGCCTATCGTCGCGCTCGTTGGACGTCCCAACGTGGGCAAGTCCGCGCTGTTCAACCGCCTCGTCGGTCAACGTCAAGCGATCGTCGACCCGACCCCCGGCGTGACGCGCGACCGCCTGTACGCGCCCGTGGAGTGGGCCGGCCGCACCTTCACGCTGGTGGACACGGGCGGGATCGAGACGGGGCGCGTCGAGGATCTGGCCGCGCAGACGCGCGTCCAAGCAGAGATCGCCATCCAAGAAGCAGACGCGATCGTTTTCGTCGTCGATGCGCAGACCGGGGTGATGCCGGGTGATGTCGACGTCGCCGCGCTGCTGCGCCCGCAGCGCGAGAAAGTGCTGCTGGTCGCCAACAAGGTCGAATCGCCCGCCACCGATGCGGCGATCTACGAGTTCTGCGGGTTGGGCTTTGACGTGCCGTTCGGCGTCTCGGCGATCCATGGGCTGCAGAGCGGCGACCTGCTCGATGCCATCGCGGCGAAATTGCCGCCGGCGGGCGACGTCGAACCCGAAGGTGACGATCGCACGATTCATCTCGCGATCGTGGGCCAACCAAACGTCGGAAAGTCGTCGCTCGTGAATGCGCTGCTCGGCAGGCAGCGCGCCGTGGTATCGCCTGAACCGGGCACCACGCGCGATGCGACCGACACCGCCATCAGCCACGGCGAACGCGAGTATGTCCTGATCGACACGGCCGGGCTGCGCCGGCACGACAACTATGGCGGCGCGCCGTTGGATTACTACAGCTCGCTGCGCGCGGTGGCGGCGATCGGCCGCAGCGACGTCGTGCTGCTGCTCATCGACGCTCAAGTCGGCGTGACCGCGCAGGATCGGCGCATCGCCGGTCTCGCGGTCGAGCAGGGCAAGGCGCTCGCGATTTTGGTGAACAAGTGGGACCTCATCGATGCCGCGAAATTCGATCGCAAAGAGATCGAAGCGGCCCTGCGTCAAGACTTCGCATTCGCCCCCTACGCGCCGATCCTGTATGGCTCCGCGCTGACCAAAAAAGGGCTGCACAAGATCTGGGGGAGCGCAGCGTCGCTGTTCGACGAGCGGCGCAAGCGCGTCACGACCGCAAAACTCAATCAGGTCGTGCGCGATGTCTTCCGAGTGCATCCACCGGCCATGTTCCGCGGCCGCGAATTGAAGTTCTATTACGTGACGCAAGCGGGCGTAGCGCCGCCTGAATTCGTGTTTTTCGTGAACGACCCGAGGCTGCTGCACTTCTCCTACCAGCGCCACATCGAAAACGCGCTGCGCGACGCGTTCGGGTTCGTGGGAACGCCGCTGAGTTTGGTGTTCCGGCCGCGCGTGCGGCAAGACGCCACCAAAGCGGAGGACGCGATCTTGGATAAGGCCGGGAGCGAGCGCGCGTGACGATGCCCGCGCTTCTCGATGTCGCGCTGGTCGTCGGCGCGTACCTCGTCGGCTCGATCCCCATCGGGATTCTGGTGGGGCGCGGATTCTTCGGAGTCGATCCGCGTTCGGTCGGCAGCGGCAATATCGGCGCCGCCAATGCGCTGCGCGCGTTGGGCAAAGTCGGCGCGGTGCTGGTGCTGCTGGGTGATGTCGTCAAAGGCATCGCTCCCACCGCCGGCGCGCTTTTCTTGTTGCATCGCTCGCCGGCGGCCGTCGCTGCGGTAGGGCTTGCGACGATCGTCGGACACAACTGGTCCTGCTTTTTGAAATTCTCGGGCGGGAAAGGCGTGGCGACCAGCTTGGGCGTAATCGTGATCCTGTCGTTCCCGGCCGCGCTGGTGTGGGCGGTCGTCTGGCTGGCAACGGCGCTCATCACCCGCTACTCGTCCTTGGCATCGCTGCTGGCCACCGTGTCGGTGCCCATCGCCCTCTTGGTCTTCGCACAGCCGCTCGCGTACGTCGCCTACGCCGTCGTGACGCTGATCCTCGTGGTGTGGCAGCACCGGGCGAATATCCACCGCCTTCTCGACGGCAGCGAACTGCGCATAGGAGCCAAAACGTAGCCGCATGATCTCTTCGAACGATTTTCGCACCGGCATCAGCATCATCGTCGATGGTCAGATCTGGACCGTGGTGGATTTCCAGCACGTGAAGCCCGGTAAGGGCTCGGCGTTCGTGCGCACGCGTTTGAAGAACGTGATCCGGGGCAACGTGCTCGAGAAGACCTTTCGCGCCGGTGAGATGCTGCAGCGCGCCATTATCGACACGCGCGACATGCAGTACTTGTATGGAAGCGGCGATGAGTTCCATCTGATGGATCAATCGAACTACGAGCAGGTCGTGCTCGCCCGCGACATGCTGGGGGAGGGCTCCGACCTGCTCAAAGAAGGCATGGTCGTCAGCGTTCAGTTCCACGACGGACGCGTGATCGGCGCAGAGCTGCCTAACCACATCGAGTTGGAAGTCGTCGAGACCGAGCCCGGCTTTCGCGGCGACACAGCGACCAACCTCACGAAGCCGGCGAAGGTCGAGACCGGGGCGACCGTCCAAGTGCCGATCTTCATCAAGGTCGGCGACCGCATCCGCATCGACACGCGCGACCGCAAATACATCTCCCGAATGTAGAGCGCCCAGGACTCTATGAGTAAAGAGGTCTACGCAAATCCCAACGCGCTGGTCTCCGCGGATTGGCTCGCCGCGCATCGTGCCGATCCAGGCGTGCGCGTCGTCGAGGTCGACGTCAGTCCGAAGTCGTACGACGAAGGCCATATCCCCGGCGCAGTCTTTTGGGATATTTATAAGGCCCTGAAAGATCCGAAGTACCGGCTCGTCGACGATGTGGCGTGCGCGAGCCTCCTCAGCACATCAGGCATCACCCCGAGCACGAAGGTCGTGTTCTACGGGTATGGGCCTGCGCTGGGTTATTGGTTGCTGAAGTTGTACGGCCATGCCGACGCGAGCGTGCTGAATCTCTCGAAACGGCAATGGCAAGAAGACGGCCGGCCGTGGACGACCGATCGGCCCGAGCCGATGGCAACGCACTACCCGCTACCCGAGCCGAATGGTGAGATTCGAGCCCAGCAGCCGATGGTCGCAGCGTCGATCGGCGACGCGGAATGCGCGATTCTCGACGTGCGCAGTGAAGCAGAATTCCGTGGCGAGCGGTTCTGGCCGTCCGGCGCTACGGAGAATACGGGCAGAGCCGGGCACATCCCGGGCGCGCTCAACGTCACGCTTGACGCGGTCGTGAATGCCGACGGATCGTATGCGCCGGTTGATGTGCTGCGTCGGACGTTCCCCGCCCGGCTTGACGACGTCCGCGACCTCATCACCTATTGCACGATCGGCAATCGGGCAAGCGTCGCGTGGTTCGTGCTCTCGGAACTGCTGGGTCGTCGCGGCGTTAGCGTCTACGATGGCTCCTGGGCAGAATGGGGTTTCATGCCGGCCACTCCGATCGAGACGGAGACACCGAAGCAGCGCTAGCCGGTGTGCGTCACGCTCCGATAGAGGCCGTTCGGGGCCAAGATCATCCTGCTCCGATTGTAGTCGAAGTAGATGGTGAAGAGGCGCAAGAAGGTGTAGCCGATGAGTCCGTCGTGCTCGCCATCGTCGAGTCCCTCGTTCGGATCCGTCTTCTCGATCACCCAGTTGACGAAGTTCACCGGACCAAAGCTGAACTTTTCGATCTCGGTCGGCCAGACGCGAAACGATCCGCCCACGCCACCGGCAAAGAGCAGATCACCGAACCCGAGTCCGTTGATGGCTTTGGCCTCGGCTCTACCTCGGCCCAAATCCGACGTCTCTTGCGGATGCGCGAGCGAGAATTTTGAGAAGACGACCACGTCCCCGGCACCCGTATCCACGATGAAGTGGTCGTCGTACGCGCCGCCGATGCCGGCGCGGACTTCCGGAACGCTCGAGTCCAACGTGATCGGCATCTGACCGAGCGCGTCGGCGGGCATCTGAAACGCATCCGGTTTGATCGCCACCATCTTCTGCTTATCGTAGTCGATCTTGAGGACGCAATCGGCGATGAAGTCGAAGCCGACGAGCCCGTTGATCTTCGTATCCGCCCGCACGTTGCCGCGAAATGGAATGCCGTACACCGCGACGTTGCGCATCGTGAGGTCACCGAAATGGATCTCGGGGACGATCGAGCGCACCAACTCGAACTGGCCCGCAGCCGTCGCGTTGATCCTCCCGTACCGCTTCAAGCCGAGGTCCGCCAGGAGACCGCGGTCGATGAAGATGCCGCCCGCTCCAGAGTCGAGCATGAAGTCGTAGCCTTTACCGTTGATGAACAGGCGCGTGATGATGTGACCGTCCACCACGCGCATCGGTAATTCGACCGATTCTTTCCCGACTGGGAATTCGACAAGGGCGCGGGCGTCTTGGCGGATGTTCAAATCGTTGAGCGATACCGGCACGTTGACGTCCAGTTTGGACACTTTCCAGTCCTCGTCGTTCGTCAGATCGCCGTCCGTGACGTGATAGTGCCACGCAAGCACCGCGCCCTTGGTGTCGCGGAAGTCGTCGTACGTCCGCACAGTGCGAAATCGTCCGTCGAAGGTCTCATCGCGCACCAGCAAGCCGGACTTGACGCCGTAAAAGCGCCATTCCAGGAGCCCTTCTTGCGGGTGCACTTCGACGACGTACGCCGCAACCGGCGAGCTCGTCTCGCCGAGGAGCCGCGCCGCATCGACGGTGGCGCCGCCCTCGAGCGCCTTGATCGCTAGTCTGTTCATATCCGCGCGGCCGCGCAATCCCGAAAGAGCTACCGTAAGGCCGTTCTCATTCTGAGTCCAATACTGGCCGTTGAGGCGCCCGGCGAGGTCGGTGAATGGGCCGTACGTGTCGGTGGTCAGATAGTCGCGCCCGACCGCGATCGTGTCGGTCTTGCCCAAAAATCCGCCGGCCGAATACGAGTAGTCGAGCACGTAGCTCGTAAAAGTCTCAAGCGCCTTGCCTCGCGCATTGAGGTTGGCCGAGATGACGCCGCTCAGCGTTGCGGTGGTCGGCTTGATGCCGGGGGGCTGACTGCCGAGGCCGTCGGCCCAAGCGGCGCGCGCGATAGCGACGGCGCTCATCGCCATTAGTACCGTCACGAGGCATGCACGAAACGTCAGCATGGCTTCAGCCGCTGAGGCCCTTGAGCACCGCGCCGGCGATGCCGCCCGCCACGCCGGCACCCGCGGCTTCGCCGCCGATGTACTGGCCGATCGCATGTGCGAGATTGGGCAGCGTCAGCGACTGCAGCCATACTTTGCCGGGTCCGCTCAGTTGCGCGAGAAACACGCCGTCGCCGCCGAAGATGATGTTCTTGATGCCGCGGATCATCGTGATGTCGAACTTGACGCTCTCGTCGAACATGCCCACATGGCCGGGATGCACCAGCAGCGTTTGGCCGGGCGCGAGCTCGTAGATCACGATCTCGCCGCCTAGTTCGATCCAGGCGCTGGCGGTGCCCGCGAGTTTCTGAAGGATGAAGCCGTTGCCGCCGAACACGCCGGCGCCAAGGGTGCGTTGAAAACCGATCGAAAGCTCGACGCCGGACGTGCCGCACACGAAGCCGTGTTTATGGATCATGTAGCCCTTGCCGGGTGTGACGTCGACCGGGAGGATCTGCCCGGGGATCTTGGCTGCGAACGCCACCATACCGGCCGCGTTTTGCGCGCTGTACTCGGTCATGAACAGACCGCCGCCTCCCAGCGCGCGCTTGAGCGCACCGAACAGACCGGCCGAGCCTGCCATTTGGGTCGAGGTGCGCATCTGCACGTTCGCCGACATCCACGACAGTTCGCCCGGCGTCGCCACGATGCTCTCACCAGCGCCAAGCGTCATCTCCAACACGGGCATCGTCGTGCCCAGAATGCGATGATCCATTATTTTCCTCTTCTGCGAGCGCGCCAACGCTTCGCGAGCGACTGCTTGAATGCGTGCGTCTGCTTCTTCAAGAAGATCTCGAACTTCAACGCATCGCCCAGTGAAGCAAAGCTGCGCGCGTAGGCCAGCGTGACCGGCAATCGCCCGCGCAGCGACTTCGCCCCGGCGCCGGCGTTATGCCTCTCCACGCGTGCGCGCGGATCGAGCGCGTAACCGCAATAGTACGCGCCGTCCGCGGCGCGGGCGAGATATACGTAGTGCTTCTTAATGGTCGGCCGGTACGGCGGGTTTTGCTAGGGACCCGTTCGACGCGGCGATGCGCGAACGCAATTCGATCCATGGTTGAAGGTCGTCGATGAGCCGCGACGCCTCTTCCAACGAGAGCGCCTGATCGGCGTCCGAGAGCGCAGCTTGCGGATTGGGGTGCACTTCGACCATGATGCCTTCCGCACCCAGGGCGACGCAGGCGCGCGCGAGCGGCATCACGATGTCGGTTCGGCCGGTCGAGTGCGAAAGGTCCACGATCACCGGCAGATGGCTCATCTCATGCAACAACGCCACGCCGGCCAGATCGAGCATGTTGCGCGTCAGTCTTTCGAACGAGCGCACGCCCCGCTCGCACAAGATGACGCGGTCGTTCCCGTTGAGCACGTACTCGGCCGCCAGCAGCAGCTCTTCGATGGTCGCCGACATGCCGCGTTTGAGCAGGACCGGCTTGGGCTGCTTGGCGAGTTTCTTCAGCAGCGAAAAGTTTTGCATGTTGCGGGCGCCGACTTGCAGGATGTCGATGTGCTCTGCGACCAGCGGCAGCGATTCTGTGTCCATCACCTCGGACACGGTGATCATGTCGTGTCGCCGCGCGGCGTCTGCAAGAAGGCGCAGGCCTTCTTCTTCAAGTCCCTGGAACGAGTACGGCGAGGTGCGCGGTTTGAACGCGCCGCCCCGGAGGATGCGAACGCCCTTGCCTGCAAGGTGAGCGGCGGTGGTCTCGATCTGCGCGGCCGATTCCACACTGCACGGCCCCGCGACCATATGGAAGCCGCGGTTCAGATTGACGCCGCCGACCGTGAGGCCGATATTGAAGCCCTTACGCGCGCTGTACAGCGCCATGAATCGCGACCCTCTGTGTGTGGCTGGCTGTTACCCGCCTCACTTCGCGTTTGGCGGCGCGCGCCCTCGCGTGTGGGTGCCACCGGTGTCGCAGGCCGATGCCCTGGTATGAGTTCGTAGCCTTCGTCGCGCTCGGCCTGGTGGTCGGCACCTATGGCACGATGGTGGGCGTAGGCGGCGGGTTCTTGATGGTCCCGGTCTTCTTGTTCATGCACCAGCCTGCGAAGGTGGCTGCGGGCACGTCGCTTGCCGTCGTGTTGGTCAACTCGGTGTCCGGCACGTTCCAGTACCTTCGTCAGCGAAGGGTCGATCTCGTCAGCGGTTTGATTTTTTCGATCGCAGGGATCCCCGGCGCGCTGCTGGGCGCGTATGCAGACCAGTTCATACCGCATCGCGTGTTCACGCTTCTGTTCGGGGTGCTCTTGCTCGTCGTGGGCGCGCGCATCTTGCTGGTGCGCGAAAAAGCCGAGAGCCTATCTGACGATTCGACGCCGCCGCGAGGCGCGGCTTCGGCTTGGCACATGCGCCGCGATTTCGACGACGCGCGCGGCGTGCGGCATTCGTACCGCTACAGCTTGATCGGCGGTATCGCGGTCTCGGTCGCAACGGGATTTCTGGCGAGCTTGTTCGGGATCGGCGGCGGGGTCGTGCAGGTCCCCGCGATGGTGTATCTCTTCGGATTCCCGGCGCACGTCGCCACGGCCACGTCGCAATTCATCATCGCGGTGACGTCGTTTTTCGGAACCGCTTCGCATCTGTACTACGGCGACGTGCTTCCGCTGCCGGCGCTGGCGTTGGCGCTCGGGGCGATCGCCGGCGCGCCGCTCGGGGCGTTCTTGGCGTTGCGCATGAAGGCTGCGCCGCTGATGCGCTGGTTGTCGCTGGCGATACTTTTCGCGGCGATCTATTTGATCATCGCGAGATAGGCGCTACCTGGAGCCCTTCCAGCGGGCGAAGAGTTCGTGGGGGACGCCAAGCGCGTCGAGCGCTTTGCCGACGATGTGGTTCACGATGTCGTCCACGGACTTCGGCTTGTGGTAGAAGCCTGGCATCGGCGGAACGATCATGGCGCCGATCTCCGCCAGCCGCATCAGCGCGCGCAAGTGGCCGAGATGCAACGGCGTTTCGCGCACCACCAGCACGAGCCGGCGTTTCTCTTTGAGATGCACGTCCGCCGCGCGCACCAGCAGCGTGTCGTTTTGCGAATACGCGATCGCGGCAGCGGTCTTGATGGAGCAAGGGATGACGACCATCCCGTCGGTCTTGAACGAGCCGGAAGAGATCGCGGCCGCAAGGTTTCGCTCGTCATGCACGACGTGTGCGAGCTTGGCGACCTTCGCCGGCGTGTACGAGGTCTCGAGCCGCATCGTCACCTTGGCCTGATCGGTCATCACCAAATGGACCTGCGCTCCTTTGACCGAGCGGAGCGCCTCGAGCGCGCGGATGCCGAGAATCGTGCCGCTCGCTCCGCTGATGCCGACGACGTAGGTGGCCATGCGTCCGACTTCAGGGCGTTATCGGGTAGCCCCTTTGGATGAGCGGTTCGCCAGGTACTGCCACAAAAGGAACACGCCGACGATCGCGATCATGATCCAAGCGACGTACGACTGCCGATCGAGCGGCACCGCGACGATCGCGAAGTACAGCATCGCGAGCGTCATTCCCAAGAACGCGATCTCCGTGCGAAAGCCGAGCTCGAAAGAGGGCGCCGGGGCGTTCGAACTTTGCCTGATCGGCCAGAGATGCGGCAGCAAGCGCGGCACCTCGGCGCAGTATTGCCGATAGATCTCGCCATGCGTTGTCGCCATGAACTGTTCTTCCACCGCGCATAGCCAGTTGACGAAGACCAGGTTGCCGAGGAAGATCAGCACCGTGGTGACCGGTGGGCCCAGCAGCCCGATGCCGACCGACAAGAGGACATTGCCCACGTACAGCGGATTGCGCACGAAGCGATACGGACCGGCGATGGTCAAGCGGTCGGTGACCACGTCGTGTTTCATGACCACGCCGGGCACATGGTAACTCGATGCCCACAAGCGTATCAAGTATGTAGCCGCAACGAATGCAGCCGCCAGGAACGCCATAGCGATAGTGCCGCTGCCGCCCACGTATTGGCCGAGGAGCACATACGTCGGCGTGACGTCGTTCACCGCGTAACCTTGGACCAGGTAGCCGAAGAAGAAGCTAGCCGCATAGATCAGCGCGATCACGAGCGCGCGCTGGCGATACGCCCACGGGGTCACAGCGCGCGCACCCTCATCTCCACCCGCGCATCGAATCCGCGCGGCGAGCAGCGCGCACACGACACGCGCGACCCAGGACGCCGCCGGCGCAGCAGCGCGATCTTGCAGCGCGGACACTCGAGGACGTAACGACGGGCGCTGCGGCGGGGCTGGGTCGGCAGGTAGTGGTAGATGCTCGTCAAGCCGACCTCGCGCATCTTCTTCTTGAAGGGAGCGCCGTGCCCGGAGGGCTGCCGGCGTACGTGCAGCCAGGCGTGGACCATCTCGTGGAGCAGGGTGGCTTGGATGTGTTCGGGGTGCGCGGCGAGCAGCCGCGTTGAGAGTTCGATGCGCGGCGGGCGGTGCGTGATTCGTCCGGTGACGGCCGTTAGCCGAGCGTTGAAGACGATCCGGTGACTTGGGAGTGAGCCGTCGAAGAGCGCCGTATTGAGGTGCGCGAAGAGCAATTGGAGGTCGGCTTCGCTCGGCAGTCCGCGAGGCGCGACGCTGGTCGAAAAATCGAGCACGTGAGAATTCTCATTCGGGACTCTCGTAGGAACGGACCTTCAAGGGATGAACGGACCTCCGCAAGTGAAAGTTTACATCTCTGCGGATATGGAGGGCGTCGCCGGCATCACCGCCGTCGAGCAGACGAATCCGGTCGGCCAGCCGGAGTATGCGTATTCGTGCCAGCTCATGACCGGCGAGGTGAGGGCCGCGTGCGAAGGCGCGTTGGCCGCCGGCGCGAGCGAGATCGTCGTCAACGATTCGCACTGGAACATGCGCAATATCATCCACGAGGAACTGCCGCATTCGGTGCGCCTCATCCGCGGCGCGCTCAAGCCGTTGTCGATGAACGAGGGTCTGGATCCGTCATTCACCGCGGCGGCGTTCGTGGGCTATCACGCGAGCATCGGCACGCAGGATGCCGTTCTCGATCACACCTATACCGACGAGACGCTCTACGACGTCAAGCTCAACGGCGTGCGCTGCAGCGAGGCGCGCATCAATGCGTTGGTGGCCGGCGCTTTCGGGGTGCCGATCGTGTTCCTGTCGGGCGATCAAAGCGCGTGCGCGGACGCGCGCTCTTTCTTGCCTTGGGCGGAGACGGTGCAAGTGAAGCAGGCGATCGGGCGCTATGCCGCGGCTTCGTTATCGCCGCACGAGGCTCGCGCCGCCATCAAAACGGGTCTGGCAAAAGCGCTAAAAGAGGCGCCAGGCCGCGGCGCCAAGGCCTATCGCATCGAACCGCCCCTCGTGTTGGAACTGTCGTTCACGTCGAGCGCCAAAGCGGACATCGCGGCGCTGCTCCCGGGCAGCGAACGCTTGTCCGCTCGAGATCTGCGCTTCACTCACGCAGACATTTTGACGGTTTTTCGTGCTTTTCGCGCCATGGCGGCACTGGGTTCAGGCGTATCCTGAGAAAGCTCGGGCGCCGCAATGGCGACTGTAACGAAACCTGGCGGCGGCTAGTCATTTAGATAAGCCGGGTGACGCTCGTGCGGTCCCCCAAGGATAGGCGTCATTCGGCTACCCTCCAACGAGAAGCGCGCATAAGCGCATGGCACCAGACGCGGTCGTTGCCCCTTCGACCGCGTCTTTATTTTGGTCCGGGGCTAAAGCCCCGGCACTACATTAGGCCGGCGTTTGCGCCTCGGCGGTGGCTTCGGCCGCGGTTTCAGCCACGGATTCAGCTGCGGCTTCGACGGGTGGAGCCTCTGCGGGCGTCGCCTCGGCCGCCGGTTCGGGCGCCGCCGCGACAGGCTCCGCCGGTTTTTCTTCAGCCTTCGGGGCTTCGCGCCGCGCCGGGGCCGGATGTTCCGGCTCCTTCGACGGCTCCCAATCGTAGTCGGCGGGGTTGAGGCCATCCGGCTTGAGCTCGTTGCGGTGCAGCCAATCCAAAGCTAGATGGTAGTGCCGCTTGGTGCGGTACCCGAGCCAGCGCCGGCGCAGCGTATCGTCCTCGTCCACGGTCTCGCGGAAGCGCCGAAACGCACCCTTGCCCGAGATCGCCGTGCGCAGCCGTCCTGCCACGTTGATGTCCTCGATCAGACTGATGAAGTCGGACATGATGCCGTAGCGCACGTCGGTCGTCACCGGCGTGATCTTCTTGAAGTCGGCATTGCCGTCCGCTTCCGCGATGCGCGCGTTCTCGACATCGCCGAGGTTGTGCATGAAATGCTCGACTGCGTGCGTCTTGGTGTTGTAAAACGACACGCTGTCAACGTCGCCGCCCGTGAGAGCGGTGCCGAGCTCGTCCAGCATGGGGTTGCGTTTCACGGGGCCCGGGCGCACCATGCGCGCCGCCGGCCGCGCCGGCGCAGGGTGCGCGTGCGCCTCCAGACCGAGCGCTTTGCGGATATCGGCCGGATTCACCGCGGGCAACCCGAGATTGGTCAGCCGTACGTGATGCCCGGCAAGCTCTACGAGCAGGTCTTCGAGTTTTCGGCGGGCGCCCGGGTCGGCCACCGCGTCCGCCGGCGATGCGCCGCCGAGATCGGCCTGGGGTCTGCGGATCCATTCCGCCGTGAGGTTCGTGTTGTTCGTCGTTGCGTCGCTCATGGTTTGTCGTCCTTATGCCGTCGCGCGTTCGCGCCCACCGATGCCTTCGGCGATCTTGACCACATCGTCCTCGGTCAATCCGAGGCCGTTCACGCCGTCGTAGTACTGCGCGATGATCTGTTGCGTGCGCCCACTTTTGGCGCGCTCCTCGCGCACCCTTTTCACTTCGTCGAGCACGCGTTTGGCCAGCTGGCCGTCGACCTGGACGCCGGCGCGTGCGAGGTCGCCCTCGCGCTTGCGCAGCGTCGCGTCAACGACCGAGAGCCCGCTATGCTTGCCGAAGATGAAATGCATATGTCCGCCCACCAGGTCGGCCGGCACGGCCTCGTACATGCGCCGGTCGATGAGCATGGCGTGCGTATGGATGCCCGACTCGTGCGCGAACACGTTCGCGCCGATGATGGGCTCGTGCGCCTGGATCGGATAGCCGGAGACCTGTTCCATGAACCGCGCCAGCTCCCAGAGCTTGTCGTACTTGAAGCCTGGGATCTCCACGCCGTACAGCACGCGCAGCGCGGTGACCACTTGATGCAGCGGCACGTTGCCGGCCCGCTCACCGTAGCCGTTCGCGGTGACCGTGAACGCCTTGAAGCCGCACGCCAACGAGGCGATGCAGTTGACCGTGGCCATGCCATAGTCGTTGTGGAAGTGATTGAGCAGGGTCACGTCCTTGGGCATGGCCGCTACGATGCGGGAGCAGAACCAGCGCGTGGCCTCGGGGGTCAGGCAGCCCACGGTGTCGGGCCATGACGGTCGCGTGGCCCCGGCCTTCAGACCTTCTTTGAACAACTCGATGAAATAGTCCACGTCGCCGCGGCTTCCGTCCTCGCCGCCGAACTCGACGCGCTCCACGCCCTTGCTGCGGCAATAGCGGATGGCGTCGCACTGCATGCGGATATTCGCCTGCCGGTAGAACGACAGCGGCAGATCGAGCCACTCCGACTCGGGCTTGCCTTCGCGAGCCAGCAGTGACTTGCCGATCTTGTACTTCATGTGCAGATCGCTGCCGGAGGTGAAGACGAAGAACGTGACCTCGCGCGGCGCGACGTCGATGTCCTCGAGCGCGCCTAGAGTGGCGTCGATGTCCTTATTGGTGCTGCGGCACATCACGACGACGTCGAGATCCGTGCGGATCTCGCCCTTGCGCTTGCCCTGCATGATGAGCTGCAGCGAACGGCGTTCGTCTTCTGAGACGGCGGGGAAGCCGACGTCCATGATGTGCACGCCGATATCGGACAAACGCTTGCAGATCTCGTATTTGGTCTCGGGCGTGTACGCGATGCCGCACATCTGCTCGCCGTCGCGCAGCGAGGTGTCGTAGACGCGCAGCTCGGAAGCCGGCGGAAACTTGACGTCGCGCGTGAACTCGCGCGGATCGCGGATGAGCCGCTCGATGGGCTCGCGGAATTCCATGGCGCTAGGGTTCGACGATTATCTCGCCACGCATTCCCGCCGTATAATGAAAGAAGCAGCCGTACAGGTACGTGCCGGGCTTCGCCGCCACGAGCGGAGCCGAGCGCGCGCCGGGCGCCAGGTCACCGGTGCTCCACGCCTCCGGACCGATCTGGCCGTAGGCTTTCAGCGACGCATCGGTCCAGCGCGGGTCGTCGACAAACGCGCTCGCGCCTGTCAATCCCGTGGCGGTGTGATGTTGCTTCACGTCGTCATCCACGAAGACCACGCGATCGCCGACGTGCACCCTCAAGACTAGGGGTGCGATGCCCATCGCGTCGCCGGCTCTGATGTGCACCACTTTGCTGTTGCGGCTCATGCTCAGACTCACGTCCAGGTCCGCCGCCCCGGCTGAGGCGGATAGGATTCCGACCGCCAGGGCCGCGCATGCGACCGCGAGTGCAGCGAGCCGTCCCGTTCTGAAAGACATAAGTACCCTTTCGATGGTGTCCTGCGTCATACTTTTCGTCCCTTAGGTAACGTCAAATCGGGCGCTATCGTCTTACATGCGAAATGAGCCGCTTGCGGCTTCGCCGCGCATTGCTGGCGCCGCGGCCACCCATGCTCTCCGAATACGGCCCGCAGATCCTGATCGGGTTGGCGGGCGCCATTTTGTTGTGGGCCGTGCTCGCGGCCGTTCACCTCCCGAGCTTGCTTGCCGTCCTCGTCTTGTGCGCCGTGGTCCTCGAAGCGTTCGCCGGCGACGTCCTAAGACCGGGCCGGCGCGTCATCGGACCCTCGCTTGCGATCGTGGTGGCGGCCTTTGCGATCTACGGTGCGCCCGCGGCGGTACTCGTCGGCTTCACGCGCGGCGCCGCCCGGCTGCTCGTCAACCGCGTCACGTCCCTCAACGATGTCGCGATGACGCTCGGCACGTCGGTGCTCGGCCCGCTGGCCGGCGGACTTGCCGCGACAGGCGTGACGTCGATCGGCGCATCCCCGTTGCTTGCGGACGCTTTGTACGCGGCCTTCGCCTACTTGGCCGAGGTGTCTGCGCTCCAAGCGCTCCTGCGGCGCATCGGCCTCCCGTCGCTCGCGCTGTCGATCGACGGCATGTCGCCGTTCACGGCGCTGCAATATTTCGCGATCTCCGCGCTCGGCTTTGTCGTCACGCCGGACCTGATCGATGGGCGCTGGACGATCTTGCTCGCGCTGAGCGCACCGCTCATGATCGTGCGTTGGGCGCTCGCATCGCCGCGTGCGAACGCGGACCGCTACCTGAGCGCGCTCGAGCGTGAGAACAAAGAGTTCTTCGACCGCATCGGTCAGCTCGATCGCGTCAACGGCGATCTTGTGGAGGCGCTTGCACTCGCGGTCGACTACCGCGACGGCAGCGACAGCGGCCGATCTCGGCGCGTGGCTTCGGTCGCGTTCAGCATCGGGTCGGTTCTCGGCATGGAGACCACGGAACTCGAGATCTTGCGCCGCGGCGCTCTCTTGCATGACATCGGGATGCTGGCTGAAGCGGGCGAGCGCACGCCGCGTCACATCGAACAGGGTGCTCGCTTAGTGGCGCGCTGGCGCGACTACCGCGCGGTGGCGGATATCGTCGAGCAGCACCGGGAGCGCATGGACGGCAGCGGCTATCCGCGCGGATTGGTGGGCGAAGAGATCAATGTGCTTGCGCGCATCGTCGCGGTCGCCGAAGAGTACGTCTCGCTGACCAGTCCGAAACCGCACGGCGAGGCGATGGCGAGCGAGGAAGCCCTCGCGCGCATCGCCATCAGCACCTACAAGAAATTCGACCCCGACGTCGTCCAAGCGCTCGATAGCGCCCTCACCGCGCATCCGGCCGTCGCCCAAAAACTTCGCGCTATTCCTTGACCAGCGGCAGCTTGATCGTCACGCGCGTGCCTTTGCCGGCGCCGCTCGATAGCGTCGCAGTCCCGCCTGCGCGCTCGGCTGCCATTTTGACGATCGCCAGTCCAAGGCCCGATCCCGGCACGTCTCGCGTCGCGCCGCGGTAGAATCGTTCGAACGCGTGCGTCTGTTCCTCGGCCGGCATGCCCGGGCCATCGTCGCGCACGTCGATGACCGCCGACGAATTGTCGCGCCGCGCCGAGACTTCGATGGCGGCGCCCGGCGCGTACTTCCGCGCGTTGTCGATCAAATTGCGCACGGCTTCGCGCAGTTCGTCCGTGTCGGCCCGTACCTTGAGCGGCACGTCTGCGCTCACCGTGAGCTTGTCACCGTTCACGAGCGGACGGGCGCTCTCCACGGCGTCGTGCACCACCTGCGAGACGTCGACGACGTCCAACGACGTGGGCGGCACGCTGTCCAGCCGCGAGAGCAGCATCAGCTTGTTGATCAATTGGCGCATGCGCTCGCACTCATCGGAGATCGTCGCGAGGATGTCCTCGGCCACGGCACGCTCTCCGACGGCGCCTCGCCGCAGCACCGATACGTAACCGGAGATCACCGTCAACGGGGTGCGCAGCTCGTGTCCGGCATCAGCTGAGAACTGACGCATGCGCTCTTCGGTGTGACGCCGCTCTTCGAGCGCGTTCGCCACGCGCTCCACTGCGGCGTTGTACGCTCCGGCAAGCGCGCCGGCTTCGTTTTTCTCCCCGCGAACGAAAGCCCGGCGCGAGAAATCGCCGCCGGCCAGACTGCGCAACGCGACGGTCACTTCGTCCACAGGCTTAAGCGCTTGCCCCGCCAGCATCCGACCCGATACGAACGCCAAAACCAACGCGACCAGCACCAGGATCAAAAGCGTGACCCAGTATTGACCGAGGTTGAGGATGTCGAAGCCGCGCATGGGCGCGATGGTGAGGTACCCGCCCGGATACGGAAGGACGCGAAGCCCATCACTTTCTTCCACCCCGCCGGGCCCCGGCGGACGACCTGCAGGGCCCCATGCGTTGGCTTGCGGGGCGGTGGTCGGGCTACCCGGCGTCCCCCCCGCCGCGTGCTTGAGATGTGCGAACGCGGCGCCCGCTTGCTTCTGCGCGGGATCTCCGGCTAAAAAATTGCCTTGCGTGTCGAAGACGGCGCCGTCCACTCCGAGGTTTGCGAAGTCCTGCGCGATCGAGGGCGCCACCTCGCTGAGCGCTTTCACGTTCGAACCATACGCCTTGCCGAGCGCGACGACGTCGCCGACGCGGGCCAGGAGCCGTTCGCGCGTTTCGTGGGCGAGCCGGAAGTTGAGCATGAGAGAAGACACGCCGACCACGAGCAGCAACAGCAGCGCGAAGATGGCCGCGTACCACAGCCCGAGGCGCAGCGAGAGTGAGCTCAAGCCGGCGCGTCCTCGCGCAGCGCGTAGCCGACGCCACGCACGGTATGGATGATCCGCTTAGGAGAACCCGCGTCGACTTTAGCGCGCAGATACGAGATGTACGTCTCCACGATGCCTACTTCGCCCTCGAAGTCGTGGCCCCATACCTGCTGCAGGAGCTGTTCCTTCGTGAGGACCCTGCGCGGGGTGCGCGCGAGGGCGACGAGCAAGTCGAACTCGCGCGGCGTCAGACCGATCTGGCGCTCGCCGCGGGTCACTTCGCGCGTTTCGAGATTGATCGTCAGATCCACGTAACGCAAGATATCGCCGCCCGCGAGGCGCGGCCGGCGCAAAGCCGCGGTGAGCCGGGCGAGCAGCTCCTCGAACACGAACGGCTTTGCGAGATAGTCGTCCGCGCCGCGTACCAGCGCGGCGACCCTATCGGGGACGCCGCCTTTGGCGGTGAGCATGATGATCGGCGCTTCGGTCTTCTTGCGCAGCATCGGCAAGAGCGTGACGCCGTCGATCTTCGGCAGCATCACGTCTAGGATGACGATGTCGGGTTGCCACTCGCCGACCAGGTCCAGCGCCTGCGCGCCGTCGGCCGCGCAGCGGACGGCGTAACCCTCTCGCGCCAGCCCGAGTTCGAGCATTTCGCGCACGTGGCGCTCGTCGTCGACCACCGCGACTTTGGGCGGCGCCGCCATTTTGCCATTCATATTTAGACCTTAGCGAGGGAGGCTGGGAAAGCCCTGGGTGCTGATGGATCGGGTGACCTTGGTGATCTAGCTTATAGGCTGTAGTGGACTAAGGAACGTCGTCAATCTCGGACCGCTGGGATTTAGGAACTGTCGCTCGCGCAGCCGACCTCACGAGCCTCAGGAAGAACAGAAGCGCGCCGACGATGAGACACCCCGGTATAAGCAGGATCCAAAGCCAAACCTCCATATGTCCAACAGATATTCGCTCCCTCAAGAAAAATTCCCACAATTCGGCGGATCAAGCGAGTGGGCGCTGATTCGACTAGTGCGTCACTGACCTCCGAGATAGGCAGCAACCACTGCCGGATCGCCGGCGAGTAGATGCGCGGGGCCCTCTCGCGCGATGCGGCCGCGCTCCATGACGTACGCGTAATCGGACACCGCGAGCGCCTGGCGCGCGTTCTGCTCGACCAGCAGAATCGATAGACCGTCGGCGCGCAGCTGTGCGACGATGCCGAAGACCTGGGCCACGAGCGTAGGCGCGAGACCCATGGAGGGCTCATCGAGCAACAAAAGCTTTGGTCTGCTCATCAATCCGCGCGCGATGGCAAGCAGCTGCTGTTCGCCGCCCGAAAGGGAGCCGGCGGCAACGCTCGAGCGCTCGCGCAGGATCGGAAAGCGCGCGAACATCTTGTCGAGATCCACGCGCGCCGCAGCGCGGTCGCGCCGCGTCCACGCGCCTAATTCCAAATTCTCGCGCACGCTCATGTGCGCGAGAATCGCGCGCCCTTCAGGCACGTGCATCAAGCCCCGTCCGACGAGGCGATGCGAGGGCTGCCCGTCGATGCGAGCGCCGCCAAACATGATACTGCCACCGCGCGGTCGCAGGACTCCCGACAGCGCGAGAAGCGTCGTCGTTTTGCCGGCGCCGTTGGCGCCGATGATGGTCGCCACGCGGCCTTCCTCGAGCCGCAAGGATACGCCGTGCACGACATCCACTTGACCATAAGCGACGCGCAGATCTTCGACCTCGAGCAGCGGCCTCGCGTTCATGCCGGCGCCTGCGCGCCGAGATACGCCTCGATGACGCGCGGATCGCTGCGCACCTGCGCCGGCGATCCTTCCGCGATCTTCTCGCCGAAGTTGAGGACCACGATGCGATCGCACGCCGACATCACGAGCGCCATGTCGTGCTCGACCAGCAGCACCGTGATGCCGCGCTCGCGCACAAGTCTTTTGATCTCGTCGCGCAGCGCAGCCGTTTCGTTCGGGTTGAGACCGGCCGCCGGCTCATCGAGGAGCAGCAGCGCGGCGCCGGTCGCGATGACGCGCGCGAGTTCGACGCGGCGCTGCTCTCCGTTGGCAAGATTGCGCGCCTCGATCTCCGCGCGCTCCGCCATGCCCAGCTCCGCCAAGTGTTCGCGCGCCGCGCGCCGCAGGCGCCGCACCTGGCGCAAGGTCGGCGGCCAACAGATCAGATGACCAAAAAGCGAATCTTCAGCCGCCAGATGCATGCCCGCCACGACGTTCTCCAGTGCCGTCATCCGCCCGAAAAGCCGCGTGGTCTGGTAGGTCCGCGCGACGCCGAGGGCGGCGATGCGATGCGGTCGCATGCGTTCGATGCGACGATCTTTGAACACCACGTGACCTGTGCTGGGGCGCGTCAGCCCGGTCATAAGGTTCAACACCGTGGTTTTGCCCGCGCCGTTCGGTCCGATCAAACCGGTTAGCGACCCGGCCGCGACCGTCATCGACAGGCCTTTCACCGCGTGAACGCCGCCAAAATCCTTGCTGACCGAATCGAGGCTTATCATGCCGCTCTCTTGTGCAGTAGGGAGAATGCCGACCACAACCCCGAGGGCAAGAACACGATGACGAGGAGCAGCACCAAACCGTTGGCGATGTCGCGGTAGTTCTGCAAAAAGCGAAGCACTTCGGGCAGGACCGTCAGCAGCGCAGCCCCGAGCACCGGCCCGCCCAGTGCGTCGATACCGCCTGCCACCGCGTACGTCAACATGTCCACCGCTTTGCCGAAGCCGAAGTCGCTTGGCCCTATGAAATACGACGCGAACGCGGCGAGCGCGCCGCCGTAGCCGGCGACGAACGCGCCGAGGGTGAAGGCGGAGAGCTTGTACGCCGTCGTGTCGATGCCGAGGCCTTCGGCCGCGACTTCATCTTGCGCGATCGCAGCATATGCTCGCCCCGCGCGCGAGCAGCGCAGGCGCCACAGCAAGAACAGCGTCACGCCCAGCGAGCAATACACGATGAACGGCGTGGTCAGCGGCGGCACGCCGTTGATGCCTTCGGCGCCGCCGGTGATGTCGAGGTTGACCGCGAAAATGCGCACGATTTCGCCGAAGCCGATCGTGGCGATCGCTAAGAAAACGCCGCGCAGCCGCAGCACCGGCCAGCCGAGGATCAGTCCGGCGAGCGCCGCGGCGACGGACCCGACCAGCACGGCTGCGGCGAACGGCCAATGCGCGTCCTTGACGAGCAGTACCGACGAATACGCGGCGATCGCCATGAAGCCCATGTTGCCGAGCGAGAGCTGCCCGCACGAAAGGGTCACCCAGATCGACAGCGCGAGCAGCGCGTTGATGCCGACTTGGTTGATGAGATTGGAGTGCGCGGCGTAGAAGGCGCCGAGTTCATGCATCATCTTGTCAGGCTGCGCGCAGCGTGCGGCGCCCCAGCAAGCCGCCGGGCCGCACGACGAGAACCACGAAGAGGATGGCGAACACGATCGCGTCGCGGTAGCCGGACGACAGCAGCGCCACCGAAAAGACTTCCGAAAGCCCGATGAGATAGCCGCCGAGCACCGAGCCGGGGATGGAGCCCATCCCGCCCAGGATGATGATGGCAAGGCCTTTGAGTTCGACCGACTCGCCCATCTGCGGACTGACCGCGTTGAAGTTGAGCCCGAACAAGATGCCCGCGACCGCGCCGAGCGCCGAAGCGATGAAAAACGTTTGCGCGATCACCCCTTCAAGATCGATGCCGAGCAGCTGCGCGGCGCGGGGATTCTCGGCTACGGCGCGGATGGCGGCGCCGAGGCGCGTTCGCTTCAGGAGGAACTGAAGGCCGAGCATCAGCGCGATGCACACCGCGACGATGATGAGCTGCAAGTCGGTCACCGTGGCTGGACCGATGGCGAACGAACGCGTTTGCACGACATCTGCCGGAAAGCGCCGCATGTCTGGTCCGAACAGCCCATTGGCGGCGCTGACATAAATCATGCCGACGGCGATGCTCGAGATCAGCGGCGCAAGCGGCCCGGCTTGGCGCCGCCGCAGCGGCCAAAAAGCGACCCTATCGAGTATCACTCCCAGCAATCCGCCCACGACCGCGCCGCCGGCGATCGCCAGCCACAGCGGCGCGTGCAAGCCGACCAGCACCAGTGCGGCGAACGCGCCGAGCATGAAGATCGCGGCGTGCGCCAGATTGAGGATGTCGAGCACGCCGAAGATCAGCGTGTAGCCCAGCGCGAACAGGGCATAGACGCTGCCGAGAAACAGGCCGTTGACGAGCTGCTGTATCAGCATATTAAAACGTAGTGCCGAGGCTTTAGCCTCGGGCCTGACCGGGGCTAAAGCCCCGGCACTACATCAGATTCCTTGACTAGAAGCCGACGAAGCGGCCGTTATGCACCACCAGGATGACGCCGTTGCCGACGGCATCCCGATTCGGATCGAACGAGAAATCTCCGAGGATCGTGTTCACGTGCTTGAGGCGGCTCAGCGCCACGCACACATCTTTAGGCGACGCGGACGCTGCGCCTGAGAGCGCCGCTTCCATGATCTGCGCGCCCGCAAAGGCCTGCGCTGCGAACTGATCGGGATCCTTGAGGTACTTGACGCGATAGTCGCGGACGAAATCGAGATTGCCGGGATTGGCCGCGCCGATCGCCCACGCCGCGCCGACGATCGTCCCCTCTGAAGCGCCGCCGGACAAGCCGAACACCTTGGGAGAATTCGCGCCGTTGCCGCCGACGATCTTCGCGCTGATCTGGAGCTTGTGCGCATCCGAGATGATGTGCGCCGCCTCTTCAGCCAGCGCGCCGACGAAGATCACGTTGGGTCCGGCCGCTTTGATCTTCGTCAACTGCGCGGAAAAATCGACGTCGCCCTTGGCGAACGTCTCCGTGTCCACGATCGTTATGTGCAGGTCGTCGAACGCTTTTTTGGCGACTTCGTAGTCGGTCTTCGTGAACGCGTCGTCGTTGCCGTAGATGATGGCGGCTTTCTTGACCTTATAGCGCTTGGCCACTTCAGCCAGCACGTGCGGCACGACCGCCGCTTCGGTGAGCGAGTCGCGATACACGCAGGGCCCCATGGCGGTGACGCCGTTCGCCGTGTTGGAGACGCCGAGCACCGGCACGCCCGCGGTGACGGCGATCGGATCCGCGGCGAACGCCTCGCTCGACAGCGTGGGACCTATGATCGCGGCGGCGCCGTTGGTGGTGTATTTCTGGAAAAGATTCACCACTTGCGTCTTTTGCGAAGCCGAGTCTTGGATGTCAAAATTAAGAAAGACGCGACCGTGTTTGTTGACATAGGTCTCGCCGAGCTTGAGTCCTTCGGTCTGGGAAGCCCCGTAGGCCCCGGCCGAACCTGAGATGTCGAAGATGGCGCCGATCGTCGCGGTGTTGGGCGCCGCGAATGCAGGCGGGCATGCGATCGAGGCGCTCGCGCACAGCGCGGCGAGAGCCGAAAACGTTCGTACGAAGCTGCGCATAATGGAGCCTCATTTCGCTCATGTGCGCCGGCCCGGCAAGTGCGCCGGCCGGCTGGTGGAAAAATGTGAGCGTTGATTTTGCGGCGCTGGAGGAGCCGACCTCTTCGGGGTGGTAGGCGCTCGAACTCAGGCGAGAGGAGGACACCCCGGATGGCGGACGTCACTGACGTTCCCGACGTCTTCAATGCGGCCACCTATTTCGTGGATCGCAACGTTGAGGAAGGCCGAGGCGGCAAGGTGGCCATCGAGTTCGGCGACCAGCGGCTGACGTACGATGCCGTGCGCAGGTCGGTGAACGCCTGCGCCAACGCGCTGCGCGAGATCGGCCTCGGGCTTGAGCAACGGGCGACCATCCTGCTGCCGGACTGCCCCGAATTCGTGTACGCTTTCTTCGGCGCCATGAAGATCGGCGCCGTCGGTATTCCGACCAACACGCTGCTGCGCCCGCACGACTATCGCTACATGTTGGAGGACAGCCGCTCGCGCGTGCTGATCGTGTCGACCTCGCTCTGGCCCTCCGTCGAACCGATCCTGGGCGAACTGCATCACCTGAGCACCATCGCCGTGGTGGACGACGCCGGCACCGGCATGCCCAAGACGGGCGAGGTCGCCTGCGTAGACCTGCGCGCCGCGCTGAGCGCGGCAGCGCCCGCAATCGAAACGTACGCGACCAGCAAAGATGACGCCGCGTTCTGGCTGTACAGCTCGGGCACCACAGGCTTTCCGAAGGGCACGATCCACCTGCATCACGATATGGTGTTCTGCTGCGAGCACTTCGGCAAGCACGTGCTCGGGATCACCGAACGCGATCGGACCTTTTCCGTGGCGAAGCTCTTCTTCGCCTACGGGCTTGGCAACGCGCTGTATTTCCCGTTCGGGGTCGGCGCCACCACGATTCTGTACCCGGGGCGCTTCGCGCCTGACGTCATCTTAGAACTGGCGGCGCGGACCAAACCGACGATCTTCTTCGCCGTGCCCACGGCATACGCGGCGATGCTCGACTTGTCGGACGGCGCAAAACGCTTCGATCTCGGCTCGGTCCGCTTCGGCGTCTCCGCCGGAGAAGCGCTGCCGGCTGATATCTTCCGCCGCTGGAAAGAGGCGTTCGGCTTCGACATCATCGATGGGATCGGCTCGACCGAAGCCGCCCACATGTTCATCAGCAACACGCCCAGCGACATCCGGCCGGGCTCGTCAGGCAAAGTCGTGGACGGCTATGCGGCGCGCATCGTGGACGGCGAAGGCAAGCCCGTGCCCGCCGGCGAGACCGGGCGACTGCAGATCGCGGGCGACAGCGTCGCCGCGGGTTATTGGAATCGTCACGAAAAGACCAAAGCGACGTTCTTGGGCGAGTGGCTGGACACCGGCGATACCTATCGCATCGACGAGGACGGTTACTATTGGTACGCGGGGCGCAGCGACGATATGCTGAAGGTAGGCGGTCAGTGGGTCTCGCCGGTCGAAGTCGAAAACACGTTGGTGGCGCACGAGGCCGTCTTGGAAGCCGCCGTGATCGGCGTCGCGGACGAAGCCGGGCTGACGAAACCGGTGGCGTACGTCGTGTTGCGACGCGGGCATACCGGATCTGATGATCTCGGCCGCGAGCTGCAAGCGTATGTGAAAGAGCGGCTCGCGCCGTACAAGTATCCGCGCAACGTCCTCTTCGTCGAAGAATTACCCAAGACGGCGACCGGGAAGATCCAGCGCTTCAAACTCCGCGAGCTGGCGGGGACTTAGAATGCAGGACATCGAGAGGCTCACCATCGGGCAGCTGCTCGACCGTCAGGTCGAGCGCTTCGGCGATCGCGAATGTCTCGTGTACACGGACCGCGAGCTTCGTCTCACCTACCGGCAGTTCCGCGATCGCGTCGAACTGCTCGCACGCGGCTTGATGGCGCTTGGCATCCGCAAGGGCGAACACGTCTCGATCTGGGCGTCGAACGTGCCCGAGTGGCTCTACCTGCAATACGCGACCGCCAAGATCGGCGCGGTCCTCGTGACGGTGAACACCGCGTACCGCGAACGCGAGCTGGAGTATTTGCTGCGTCAGAGCGACACGACGACGTTATTCCTCATCGGCGGCTTCAAGGGCGTGGACTACGTCAAGACGCTGCGCGAGGTGTTGCCGGAATTGGACAACGCGCCGGTCGGGCATGCGTCCTTCGCGAAGCTGCCGCGTCTCAAGCGCATCGTGTTCATCGGCGATCAGCGCCGCCCCGGCATGCTGCTCTTCGAGGACGTCATGGATCTTGCGGTGCAGATGCACCCGGTCGAGCTGCGCGGCCGCGAGGATTCGCTCGAGCCGGGCGACGTCATCAACATGCAGTACACCAGCGGCACGACCGGCTTTCCCAAGGGCGTGATGCTCACACACCGCAACATCGTGCTCAACGCCTACCACGTCAGCGGCTGCCAGAACTTCACCGAAAAAGACCGGCTGTGCTTTCCGGTGCCGTTGTTCCATTGCTTCGGCTGCGTCATGGCGAGTCTGGGCTGCATGACGCGCGGCGCATGCATGGTGCCGATCGAGGCCTTCGAGCCGCGCGCCGTCCTGCACGCCATCCACAAAGAACGCTGCACCGCCGTGTATGGAGTGCCGACGATGTTCATCGCCGAACTCGAGCATCCGGACTTCGCGTCGTTCGATCTGAGCAGCCTGCGCACGGGCATCATGGCCGGGGCGCCCTGCCCGATCGAAGTGATGCGAGCGGTGACCGAAAAAATGGGCGCTCGCGAGCTGACCATCGCTTACGGCTTGACCGAGACCTCGCCGGTGCTCACGCAAACTCGGCCCGAGGATTCGATCGAGCGGCGCGTCACCACGGTGGGTCGGGCGCTGCCCGGCGTCACCATTAAGATCGCCGATCCGGAAACCGGCCAAGCGCTGCCGGCCGACACGCCGGGCGAGTTGTGCTCGCGCGGCCATGGCACGATGAAGGGCTACTACAAGGATCCCGAGGCGACGGCCAAGGCGATCGACGAGGAGCGCTGGCAGCATTCGGGCGACCTCGCCACCAAAGATGAGGCCGGCTACGTCAAGATCGTCGGCCGGATCAAGGACATGATCATCCGCGGCGGCGAGAATGTCTACCCGCGCGAGGTCGAAGAGTATCTGTACGGCCATCCGAAGATCTCGGACGTGCAGGTCATCGGGGTCCCGAGCAAGCGCTACGGCGAGGAAGTCTGCGCCGTCGTCAAGGTGAAGCCGGACGAGACGCTGACGGCCGAGGAGGTCATCGGCTATTGCCAGGGCCACATCCAGCGCCAGAAGGTCCCAGCGTTCGTCATGTTCGTGGACTCCTATCCGATGACGGCGAGCGGCAAAGTCCAAAAATATAAGCTGCGCGAGATGGCGATCGAGCAGTTCGGGCGCCAAGCCGACGCGATCATCCCAACCGCCTAATCCAGCAAAGATCCTCTCAGAGCGGCGATCGTGCGGTCGATGTCCTCTTCCGTGTGGGCGGCGGTGAGGAACATGACCTCCATCTGCGAAGGCGCTAAGAACACGCCGCGCTCCATCATCCTCCAATAGTAGGCCGCGTACGCGCGCTCGTCCGCCTCACGCGCTTTTGCGTAGTCCCGATGCGGCGGGCCGGTTCGGAACATGAAGTCCACGATCGACGCGACTTGTACCACCGGATAGTCGAGAGCGGCCTCCTTCAACGCTGCTCGCGCTCCCTCGGCGAGCCGGCGAGCTAACCCGTTCAGGCGCTCGTGCATGCCGGGGTCCGCCTCCAACTCGTCCAGGAAAGCGTGGGCGGCCGCCACGCTGACCGGATTGCCGGCGTGCGTGCCGCCGACGAACACGCCGCCGCCGGGCGCGAGCACGCCCATGATGTCCGCTCGCCCGCCGAACGCGGCGATCGGCAGACCGCCGCCGAGCGTTTTGCCGATGCACGTGAGGTCGGGTCGCACGCGCACGCGCGCTTGCGCGCCGCCGGCGTCCACGCGAAAGCCCGTGATCACCTCGTCGAAGATCAGCACGCTGCCGTTGCGATCGCAAAGTTCGCGCAGGCGCTCTAGATAGCCGGGCGCGGGCAACACCAGTCCCATGTTGGCGACGATCGGTTCCAGCACGATCGCCGCGATCTCGCTGCCGCATTCCCGGATCGCCGCGGCGACGGCATCGGCATCGTTGTAAGGCAGCACCAGGGCGTTGGCGATAGCAGACGCCGGCACGCCGCATTCGAGCGACGGCGCCGATCGTGAGGACGCACCCGCCGAGAAAATCATCTCGTCGGAATGTCCGTGATAATTTCCGGCAAAGCGGATGAAGCGCTCGCGGCGCGTGAACGCGCGCGCCGTGCGGATCGCGCTCATGCACGCCTCGGTGCCGGTCGTCACGAGTCGAACGCGCTCCATCGAGGGGAAGCGCTCGCGGATGCGCTGCGCGAGGCGTATCTCTTCCGCGTGCGTCACGCCGAAAACCGCGCCCCGCGCGAGCGCGCCCGTGACCGCACGCGCGATCCGCTCGGCCGCGTGTCCGAGCAGCGCCGCCCCGTAGGCGCACAGATAGTCGATGTATTCGCGGCCGGCGGTGTCGCGCAGCTTGCTGCCCCGTGCCGATGCGATCAGCGGCGAAGGGCCGCCCATGGGCGTGCCCGCGCGCACAGGCGAGTTGACGCCGCCCGCCAAAACCTCGAGCGCCCGGACCATCTGCCTTTCAGCGCCGGATTGTGGAGATTCTCTAATGACTGACACGCATCGCGCCTTCACCGGCAGCATCCCCGAAAACTACGACCGCTACCTGCGTCCCTTGCTTTTCGAGCCCTACGCCGTCGACCTGGCCGGCCGCCTTGACGTACGTGCGGGCATGCGCGTTTTGGAAATCGCGTGCGGCACCGGAATCGTGACCCGGCATCTGCGCGGAGAACTCGACTCCGCCTCAACGTTGATGGCGACCGATCTTAACCAGGCCATGCTCGATTGTGCGCGAGAGCGCTTGGGTTCCGATGGCATAAAATGGCAGCAGGCGGATGCGACCTCACTTCCGTTTGCAGACGGCTCCTTCGATGCCGTCGTCTGTCAGTTCGGCTGGATGTTCTTCCCCGATAAGCCTCAGGCTGCGCGGGAGGCGCGGCGCGTGCTTGCACGCGGCGGCCGATGGCTTTTCAACGTATGGGACCGGATCGAGCGGAACGAGCTGGTTGTTGTCGTCCGCGATGCCGTGGCAAAAGTGCTCGGTTCGCCGCCTACCTTCTTCGACACGCCGTATGGGCACCACGATCCGCTCCGGCTACAGCGCGACGTGGAATCCAGCGGCTTTTCGCAGATCTTGGTCGAGCCGGTCTCGCTCGAGGGATCGTCGGCATCCGCCCTGGACGTCGCTCGCGGTTGGACGGACGGCAGCCCGCTGAGAAATGAATTCGCGGATCGGGGAGAGGCGGTCGTGAACGAAGTGCGCGAGGCTGTGCGAACCGCTATCCGACAAAGGTACGGTGACGGGCCGATCTCGGCGCGGCTCAACGCCTTCGTCTGCAGCGCGACCGCTTAGACGCCCTTGTCCTTCCAAGCGATGATCTTGTACTGTCCTGTGCGCGGATAGTACGGCGGCGCCGTGATCCGGAAGCGGTTGTCGTACAGATAGCTGTCGTTGTAGCCGCTCTGCATGCAGCCGCACCCCGGACTAAAGGTGCCGAAACTTCCGCCGATGTGCTGCACGGTGCTGCCGTACACGTGCAGGAAGCCGGCGATCGGGTGCGAGCCCGTATTGAAGTTCGCGGTGAAAGTGCCTTGCGTGTTCTGGGTGGTGACGTCATGCGAGTTGCCGGCGAAGAGCGCCGCTTCGATCGTGATGTTGTTCGGCGCGCCATTGTCCAGGTACAAGTTGTGGCCGTAGATGCCTAGGACATCCGTGCTCGTGCAGCCGCAGGATTGCGGGTCGTTCTGCATCAGCACGCTCCCGGAGAAATGGATGTCGTTCGCAAGTGACGCCGTATCGGGCACGGCGATCGTGTATTGGCCGTGCACGGTGCCGTTGAGCCCCGACACGTTGCCGTTGACAAAGACCGCACCATTGGCGCCCGAGCCCGTGGTCGACTCGCCCGACGGCACGCCGTTGAAGGTGAGCGTCGTCGACTTCTCGGTCACGGTCGTGGTGTTCGCGCTGAAATTCACCGTGACGGTCACAGGATTCGGGATGCTCGTGCCGCTGCCCGTCGGGGTGAATGCGAACGTCTGGGTCGTGGCGGTCGAGGACAGCGCGAGGTTCGTATCGCCTTGCACGAAGATGCCGGTCGTGAGATTTCCGCTGGTTCCGGCTTGGATCTCGTTCTGATCGATATAGACGCCCTTCGTGCTCGGGGAGGGGATCGTGCTGCCGCCGGTGCCGTTGAGCGCTTCTTGTGAGATAAGCGCGCTGGCTACGTCCGGCGGGAACGGCAGGAAGTTGCTCGGCTTGAACGCGACGCCGGGCTGCCCTAGGACGTCCATCGCCGTCCAATCCGTCGTGGAGCTCGGCGGCGTGTTGTTATAGTAGTCGTAGTTGCCGGAGACGATGGTGGTGTCCAGCGCGATTGAGGGCTTGCTGTCGATCCACTGGAAGTTCTCGGGGTGCGCGTTTCCCTCGAGGTATACCGGGCCGTTGAGCTGCGTGAGGCCCGAGACCCACCAACCGCCCGGCGTCGCATCTTTCTCCAGATAGTCGTAATACGAGAAGCTCACTTCTTGGACCACCGCGTCGACGTTGCGATCCTGTCCCTTCGGCGCAACGCCCTTCGCGCTGACCCAGTACGTGCGCAGACCGGAGACGTACTTGCCTTCGTTGATCTTCACCGAATAGCTGGCTTGCGAGCCATCCGGTTCCGGCGCGTACGAATAGTTCGGGATATCGCTCGTGCTCGCCCACTTCGGCGACGTCTCCTCGATGCCCACGACCGCCGCTTCGATGCCTGAGTCGGCGATGTACAGCGCCCGGTTGTCGTATCCGGTGTACGCCACGCCGTGGACCTCACCGGTGATGAACTCGATCAGCGCCCCGACCAAGATCAGCAGCACCGCGACGATCATAAGCGCGGTGAGCAACGCCACCCCGCGCTGCTTGTTCGGATCGTATGGACTTCTCACGAAGATCTCCCTGGAGCTCACGAGTTGGTCTTATAGTAGCTGATGAACACGCGCGTGTTCAACGTGAAGTCTTTCACGGGCATGTCCGGCCGCATCGGCGGCGCCGTGGTGATCTGCACGTCGTACACGGACTTGTAGACGCCCGTCACCGAAAAGAATTTGATGTCCTGACCGATCACGCTGTCCGTCGCGGTCACCCCGTTGTCGCGTGTCAAAACCAGGTTCGGGTAGGTATGCCCAGGCGGCGGCGTTCCTTTGGGGGCGATCGTGATCGTGTCGAACTTCATCGTGGTATAGTCGGCGCCGGTGATATTCTCGGCTTCCGTGAATTGCACCATCGAGGTGGGCGAAGGGCCCGGCGTCGGTTGCAGCACCGGTGGAGGCGTCGCCACGACGTTGGGGTTGCTCATCGCCTGACGCAGCTCTTTGGTGACGCTGGCCATGGCGTTGCGCGCTTCGACTTCTGCTTGCAGGTCGCCGGTCGTCTTCGAATAGTGGCGGGCGACTTGGCTGAACTCGGCGACCGAAAGCGTCAGTACGATGCCGATGATCACCGTTGTGACGAGCGCCTCGACGAGCGTGAAGCCTCTCATTGGAAGCGATTCATTCCCGTGACTTTGTAGATCTCCGTACGGCCGTCGATGGTGATGTACACCCACACCGTCAAATCAGCCATGTTCGTATCGGCAGCGCCGTTCCACGCGCCGTGCGGGTCAGCGCGCCACAGATACCGGAACGGGACCGTAAGGGTCGTGCCTTGGACATTTTGGGTGATGCCGTTGATGCAGCCGGTATGCCAGCTCGCGAACGCGATGCTGTACGTGTCTTTGTACGGCGGGTAGACGTTGTTGCAATCGTCTTTGTTCGTGACATCCATCGTCTGCCAACACGCAGGCGTCACGGTGGTGCAGCCGCTGCCCGCCCACTCGCTGCCCCAAAACTGATTGTCGCGGCGCATCTGCTCGAGCAGATAGTTCGCCGCCTGGATGGCGCGCGTGTGGTTCGCGGACTTGTTCTGACCTTGCGTCGCAGCGATCATGGTCTGCGACCAATACAAGAACGCGATCGTCAGAACCGTGACGGCGATCAGCGCTTCCACTAACGAAAAAGCGCGGCTAAGCGCGCGGGGAAACGACCGTCTTGGATTCATGAAATTCCCTTGTGCGCGGTTGGTTGCCCGGTGTCCCGCGGGCCGCTCTCAACCAGAGTGTTGACCAACCTCGGTCGGAAATTCCCTACTCCCTAGTATATCGTCACGGGTCCGAAGCGGCAACCCACAGGGGTTAAAAATCGTTCGTTCGGGACCCGTGGTCAGGCTGAAGATGTCCCGCAGTTTTGACCAAGCCCCTGAGATTCTGCCTCGAGGCCGCCGCGCTGTTGCCCAACTCTTCAACCATGTCTATGTAGCGGACGATGTCTTCCCGGCGGACGAGTCCGAAAAAGCAACCCGCCTCGTCGCACACCACCGCCGCGCTGGACGGGCCCGCGGTCACAGCCGAATAGGTGTCAAGCGCCGGAACATTGAGATCTACCTGGGCGACGTCGGCAAGCCGTCTCATCACGACTGAAACGGGAGTCGTCGCGGCCTCCCCCGCATCGGCTTGCGCCACGTCCACGTCGGAAACGAGCCCCGCCGGCCGCTCGCCGAATAGGACCGCGAGAACGCGCGAAACCGCGCCCGCGCCGAAATGCGTCGCGGCTGATGCGACGGTGTCGTCCGTCTGGAGCGTCGGCAGAGCGGCGCAAAAATCTTTGGCCGTCAGACCGTCAAGCGCCATCCGCGTCATCAACGAACGGTAATATGCGTGCGCAAGAGATGACAAGAACCAGCCCGCGCCGAGGATCCAGATCCCGTCCAGCGCGTCGCCGAACGCGATCGCAGCGGCGCCGGCCGCCATCGTCAGATACGCGATGAGCCTGCCGCCGAGCGCAGCCCGCTTCGTCGCGCTCACGGCGTTGCCGCCGAACTTCCAGAAGATGCCGCGCAGGACGCGGCCGCCGTCCATCGGGTAGCCGGGCAAGATGTTGAACGCCGCGAGCAGCGCGTTCGCCACGCCGACGTCGGCCAGCAAAATGCCCGCCCGCTCGTTGACGCGCAACAGCAGCAACCCTGCACTGAGAAACAAGACCGCGATGGCGGCGCTGACCGCGGGACCGCCGAGTCCGACGGCGATCTCGTCTCCCGCTGTGGCATGCAGATCTTCCGCGTGCGTGGTGCCGCCGAAAAGGTACATCGTCACGTTGGCCACGGCTTGGCCGCGCCTTCGGGCTATCACGGCGTGCCCCAACTCGTGCGCGAGCAGCGAGCCGAAGAGCACTGCGGCGAGAATGGCCGCAACGGCTATCCTCTCAAGCGCCGGCGTAGCGGGAGCCAGCTGCGGCAGATAACCGTAGGCCAACATGCCCGCAAGCGCGCCGAACACGAACAGGCTCGAATAGTGCGCGCGTACGTCCACCCCGAAAATCCGGCCTAAGGATATCATCTGCTCCTCATTATACCCCGCACCGTTCCCCGAGCTTCCTGGGATGTAACGAAAAGCCCGCCGCGGGGGTCATACCGCCAAGGAGGAAGTCGCTCACGCTTCCTCCTCTTACTTTGTTCGCGGGACAGCCTAAGCGCTTGATAGAAGCCGAGCCGGCATGGCAATGCAGGCTGGGATCGCGGCGGCGCTTGATGCTGACCGCCGTCACGTGTGGCATCCGTTCACGCAGATGTCCGCGTATCATGGCCACGAGCGGCTCATCGAGCGCGCCCGCGGCAACTATCTTTTTGACTCCGACGGGCGCGCCGTTTTCGACGCTGCCTCTTCCATCTGGGTCACGGTCCACGGGCATTGTCACCCTGCGATCGCGGACGCGATCGCGGCGCAAGCGCGCCTGCTCGACCACGCCACGCTATTAGGTCAATCCAATCCGCCTTCGGCGCTGCTGGCCGCGCGGCTCGCAGCTCTGTTGCCGGCGAGCTTGAGCAAGACATTCTATGCGAGCGACGGCGCCTCGGCGGTCGAGGCGGCGCTCAAGATCGCGGTTCAGTATTGGCACAACCGGGGCGAAACGCGGGCGCTGTTCGTGGCGCACGAGCGCGGCTATCACGGCGACACGACCGGCGCGATGAGCGTTTCCGGAGTCGCCGATTTCCTGCGCCCTTTCGCGGGGCTCCGCTTCCCCAGCGTGCAACTGGCGTGGTCGCCTGCGTACCTCGATGAACTGGAGCACACGTTGCTTGCGCGCGGCCATGAGGTGGCGGCGGTCGCCATCGAACCACTCGTGCAAATGGCCGGCGGCGTGAAGCTGATGCCGCCCGCCTCGCTGACGCGCGCAGCGGAGTTGTGCCGTGCACACGGCGTATTGCTGATCGTCGACGAGATCGCCACGGGATTCGGCCGCACGGGCAGCATGTTCGCGTTCGAGCAGGCGCAGATCGTGCCGGACATCGTGTGTCTCGGCAAAAGCCTGACGGGCGGCACGCTGGCGCTCTCCGCCACGGTCGTCTCCGATGACGTCTTCGATGCCTTTTTGGGCGAGCCGCGCGCCGCGCGCCACTTCTTCCACGGCCACTCCTACGCCGGCAACCCGATCGCATGTGCGGCAGCGATTGCGAATCTCGATCTCTTTACGACCGAGCGCAGCCTGGATCACGTGCGAGCCGCTCTCCCGCAGTGGCACGAATCGCTTGACGCCTTGCGCCGGCATCCCCGCGTGGCGGACGTTCGCCGTCTCGGCTTTATCGCGGGCGTCGAACTGCGCGACGGCCTCGACGCCGCGAGCGCCGCGCCGACGCGAGCGTGGGCCTTGTGCGATGCGTTATGGGAACGGGGATTTTTCGTGCGGCCTGTCGGCCCGACATTGCTGCTCGTTCCGCCGCTCTCTTCAACCGGTGAGGAACTGGGCGGGCTGGTGTCCGCCGTCTCCGAGGCGCTTGATGGATGATGCCGGCCGGCCTTATGCATGGGTGTCAGAGGCGCTGGCAGACTTGGATGCGCGGCATTTGCGGAGAGAGATCCGCGATCTCGATCTGAAAGGCGTGCACGGCCGCCTCGCCGGCCGTCCGGTGCTGGTCTTTTCTTCCAACGATTACCTGAGCTTGTCGGCGCATCCTCAGGTCCTAGCGGCGATGCGCGCGGCTGCCAGCGCTGGTTCGACCGGCTCGCGCCTGCTCTCGGGCAGCTCAAGCGAATTGTCGGCGCTCGAGCGCGAACTCGCCGGCTTCCTCGATCAGGAAGCGGCGCTGGTTTTCTCGAGCGGCTACTTGGCCGCCACGGGGGCCATCCCAGCGCTCGCGCACGGAGCCGACCTCGTGCTGTCGGATCAGCGCAATCACGCGTGTCTTATCGACGGCATACGGCTGGCGGGGCTGACGAAACGCATCTACCAGGCCGGCAGCGTGCCCGAGACGCGGGCCGGCCAAACCGTCCTCTTGGTCACCGAAGCCGTCTACGGGATGGACGGCGTCGCGGCGCCGCTCGATGGGCTGGGCGATAGCGCCGTTCGTCAAGGCTGGCGGACGTTTGTTGACGATGCGCATGGGATCGGCATGGTCGGAATCGCAGGGCGCGGTCATGGGACCGCCTTCGCCAAGCGCACGCACGGCGTCGTGATGGGCACGCTTTCGAAATCGCTCGGCGCGTTGGGCGGCTTCGTAGCCGGACCCCGCGCCGCCATCGAGTACCTGGTGACCGCTGCGCGCACGTTCGTGTTCGATACCGCGCTGCCGCCGGCCGTCATCCGCGCCGCGCGCGCCGCACTCGAGCTGGTGCCGGAGATGGAGCAAGAGCGCCGATGGGTCGCGAGCTTGGCGTCGCGGCTCCGCAACCGGCTCGCGTCGTCCGACGTTTCGATTGGCGGGGATGCTGCGGCCGCCCCGCATTTGCTCTTCATTAATATAGGGGATGCGGGTCAAGCGCTCGCCTTTGGTGAGGCGCTCCTCGCGCGAGGCATCTTCGCGCCGGCTATCCGGCCGCCGACGGTGCCCGATGGGCGCAGCCGGATCCGCATCTCGCTGACGGCCGGTCACAGCGAGGACGACGTCGACGCGCTGGCCGTTGCGATCGAGGACGTGCGTGCGGCGCTACTTACTGCTCGGCACTGACACCGACGTCGGAAAGACGACTGTCGCAGCCGCATTGTGCGCTGCGGCGTTGCGCAGTGGCTTGCTCGTCGCGGCTTGCAAGCCCGTTGAGACCGGTGCGCCCGAACGCGGAGATCTGGACGTCATTCGTGCGATAGCCGGGAACGCGGTGCGTTGCGTGGCGGGCGCGCGCCTCGAATTGGCAGCCGCCCCAAGCGCAGCGGCGCGCGCGGCGGGCGCGGCCGCGCCCTCGATCGCCGCTTGCGCGGCGTGCGTTCGCAGCGCCGAAGCCGGCGTGGACGCGGTGGTGGTCGAGACGTGCGGAGGGGCCTTGACGCCGCTGTCGGATACGGAGTACGTCGCCGACCTGGCGACGGCGCTGCCGCACTACCGCGTGCTTCTCGTGGCGGCGTTGAAGCTCGGCGTGCTCAGCCACTCATTCGGGGTGGCCGAATACTTGAACGCGATCGGCCGGCCGATGGACGGGGTCGTTCTGTGCGAGCGCTTTGGGCCTTGCGACGCATGGTATTTGGAATCGACTGAAGCGGATCTTGCCGCGCGCGGCCTGCGCGTCGTGGCGCGCGTCGCGTTCGGCGACCAGACCAACGCGCAGCGCCTCGCCGCCTCCGTCCAAAGTCTGATCGATGTAGTGCCGGAGCTTTAGCTGTGGTATGCCGGACTTTAGTCCGGCAAATCAGAACGTATCCAGTGTGATCGCTTCAGAACTTTTTTCACAACTCGATGACTGCATAGCGACGCGGCGTCCTGCAGCGCGCGACGTGCTGTTGGGCGTTTTGCGGCTCGCCGACTCGGATCGCGACGCGCTCCTCGCGCGCAGTTTGCGCATGCGGCTCGCGCGGGCGGGCGCGCAGGTCAACTTGGAAGGCATCGTGAGCGCCAAGACCGGCGCCTGCTCGGAGGACTGCTCGTTCTGTTCGCAGTCAGCGCGCTATTCGACCGGCATCGCCGTGCGGCCGCTCATGCAAGAACACGAGGCGGTCGAAGCCGCATTGCGGGCGCAGCGCAACGGCGCGAGCGAGTTCTGCTTGGTCATCGCGGTGCGCGGTCCCAGCGAGCGCGTGCTCGAGCAGGTCATCCGCTGCGTGAAGGCCGTGCGCGATGCGACGCCGCTCAAGCTGGCCGTGTCGCTCGGCATCATGTCGCCGGATCAAGTCGCGCGTCTCAAAGCGGCAGGCGTCGCCAAGATCAATCACAATCTGGAATCCGGGCCCAGGTTCTTCTCCACGATCTGCTCGACCCATACGTACGAGGAGCGTCTCGAGACGTGCCGCGCGGTCAAGGCCGCGGGGCTGGAGCTGTGCAGCGGCGGCATCTTCGGCATGGGCGAGAACCTGGGCGATCGCGTCGACCTCGCATGCGATCTGCAGCGGCTGGAGCCTGAGGAGGTGCCGGTCAATTTTCTCGACCCGCGCCCGGGCACGCCGCTCGGCGACAGACCGTTGCTCGAATTCGACGAAGCGCTGCGCGCGGTCGCGATGATGCGCTTCGCGCTCCCGAGCGCGCTCATCCGGCTCTCAGGCGGCCGCGAACGGACGCTCGCGCAGAATCAGGCTCTGGGTCTTGTCGCCGGCGCCGACGGCCTGATCATCGGAGATTATCTCACCACTGCGGGCCAATCGCCCGATGCGGATAAGGACCTAGCCCAAGAGTTTGCGCGCAGCTATCGCGCCTGGAGCGCGTAGGGACTATTCCATCGACCATTCCCACGGATTCCAATTCGCCGATGTCGCCGGCGACGGCTTGAACCCGTGGAAATGCTCTGAGTAGGCGTCGATGCGGCGCGAGTGCCACAGAAAAATCGTGGGCACTTGCTCGATGAGCTCGTGCTCGATGGTCTGGTAATCGCGGATGCGCCGCTTGCGGTCAAAGGTGCTGAGCGCGTCCTTTTCCGCCGCGTCGAGCGTCGGATCGCACCAGAACAGATTGTTCTGGCCCTTGGGCGGGAAATAGTCGCACATGTAAAGCGAAGAGTTATCGGGATCCACCCCGCTGGACCAAGAAAAACTGCCGAGCTGGTACTTGCCTGCGTTGAGGATGCCGCCTGTCTGAGCGGACGCGAAGTAGGCTGACGCCGGATAGCCTTTGATGCTGATCGCGATGCCCACCATCTTGGCCGACGCCTGCACGATGGCTGCGATCTTCTCGCCGGTGGATGAACCGGCGATCAAGGAATACTGCAGCTCGAGGCGTTGCCCGTTCTTCACGCGTATCCCGTCTCGCCCGACCGTCCAACCCGCATCATCTAAAAGGGCGCGCGCTTTGACGGGATCGTTGTCGTACATGGGCAGATCTTTTGGGAACGCCCAGCTATACTCGGCGATGTCGCTGTTGGCCACGGTGTTGATATCGTGGGTGACGTTGCGGACGAGTTCTACCCTGTTCAGCGAGTACTCGATCGCTTTGCGCACGCGCAGGTCGGACAGGATCGGGTCCTTCACGTTGAAATCGATGTGGGCGAACAGATTCTCGGGCGAGTTGGTGACGACGAGGCCCGCTATTTTCTTGAGCTCCGGCGTCACGTCGGTGTTCGCGCGAAACCACGCGTCCGTCTCGTGCGTCTGCAGCTGCACCTTGATGGTGTTGGTGCTGCCGATGAAACGGTAGACGATCTTTTTCAGCTTGGGCGGACCGCCGTAATACGAGGGATTCGCCTCCATCGTGATGTGATCGCCGTGCACCCACTCGGTGATGCGGAATGGTCCGGAGCCGATCGGCTTGGTGTTGTACGGGATGTTGTTGACGTTCGGGTATTGCGCGAGCAGGTGCGCGGGCACGATCGGGAAGCCGCCCTGCTGACACATGAAGTAGGCGATGATCGGGGAGAAGACGTTCTTCATGTGGACCACGACCGTATACGCATCCGGGGCGGACACGTCCGCGATTTGGTCGTAGCCCGTGCGCACTTGGACGTTGTTGTTCGGGTTCATGATCGCATGGAACGTGAAGACGACGTCCTTAGCGGTCAGCGGCGCGCCGTCTTGCCATTTCACACCGTGCCGCAGGCGATACGTGATCGTCTTGCCGTCCTTGCTGATGAGGCCGTTCTCGAGCGACGGTTCTTTCAAGGCGATATCGGGGACGAAGCGCTGCTGATCGTCATAGCGGAAGAAAAACGAGAACGTGAGGTATTCGACATCGGCCACCACTGCTTGGGTGGAGAGGAGCGGGTTGAGGCTGTCGGGTTCGGCGATGTCGTCATAGCGCAGCACGCCGGGGATGAAGCTGCCGCCGGCGGAGGTCGTGCTTTCGGAGACCTTGGAGCAGCCTGTGCTCAGGACGACTATGCCTGCGAGGACAAGTCCGAGAAACCTCACTCCATCGTCCATTCCCAGCTGTTCCAGTTACTCGACGTCGCCGGAGCCGGTTTGAAGCCGTGGAAGTTCGGCGACGTGATGAAGATCTGGCGCTGGAACCACAAGACGATGACCACTGACTGCAGCGCGAACTCCTTCTGGATGATCGAGTAGTACTTCTTGCGCACGTTCTGGTCGTACGACGAGAGCGCGCCGTCCTCGGCGTCCTGGATCGTCTTGTCGCACCAATACGCGCTGTTCTGCCCTGCGGGCGGGATGTTGCGGCAGTCGTAGATCGACTTGTCGTCGGGATCGGCTCCGGCTACCCACGCGAAGAAGCCCGCGTCGTAGTCACCGTGCTGCAGGATCCCGCCTTGCTGGTATGAGTTGAAATACACTTCTGTCGGAAAGTTCTTGATAGAGACCTGCACGCCGACCGCCTTGAGCTCTTGCTGCACGATCGCCTCGGTGGCCAGGCCGGTGCTATTTCCCGCAACTCCCGACACGTTGAAGGCGAGTTTCTGCCCGTTCTTCTCCATGATCCCATCGGGACCGGGTTTCCAGCCGGCCTCCGCTAGCAATTGACGCGACTTCGCCGGATCGTAGTCGTAGTGCACAACGTTCGGCTCGTAGGCCCACGAGAGCTGCGACTGGTCGGAATACGCGCGGATCTGGACGTCGTGCGTGACGTCGTGGAGCAACTTCTTCTTGTCGATGGCGTAATTGATGGCTTGGCGCACTCGGATGTCGTTGAACAACGCCTTCTTCTGATTCAGGTCGATGTGACTGTAGACCATGCCGGGTTTGAGCTGCATGACGTAGCCCTGATCGACGAGCGGCTGGTATTGCGGGTACAGGTTCGAAGGCGCGCGGAACCAGGCGTCGATCTCGTGCGTTTTGAGCTGGATCAGAATCGTGTTGTCGCTGGCGACGATCTTGTAGATGATCCGCTTCAGTTTTGGCGGCCCGCGCCAGTACAACGGGTTCGCCTCCAGTTCAATGCGGTCTCCGTGAACCCACTTCCCGAACTTGAACGGCCCCAAGCCCACCGGATGGGTATTGTAAGGGATCCGGTTGAGGTCCGGATATTTCGCCAAGAGGTGCGCAGGGAGCACCGGGTACAACCCGCCTTCCGCGAAGAACGTCGAGATCGCCGGGGCGTAGATCCGCTGCAGATGGAATCGGACCGTGTAGTCATCCGGCGCGTCCGCCGGGTTGCTCTTGACGAGTTGGTCCCACCCGTTGCGCGATTGCAGGTTGTTGGCATCGTTGAGGATGGCTTTCGTGGTGAAAACCGCGTCCGCTGCGGTGAACGGTGAGCCGTCTTGCCACTTCACGCCATGTCGCAGGTGATAGGTGATCGTCAGGCCGTCTTTGCTGATACCGCCGTTGGCGTAGGTCGGGACTTCCAACGCCAACTCCGGAACGAATTGCATCTTGTCGTCGAGGTTGAAGAAAAACCCGTGGATGAGCATGTCGAGGTCGGTGCCGACCGCCTCGAGCCGCAGCAGCGGGTTCATGCTGGTCGGCTCCGAGATGTCCGCGTAGCGGAGGGTGCCGGGAATCGTGCCGACGGCATGTCCGCCAGGTCCGGCGTTTTCGGAGACCTTCGAGCAGCCCGTGGCGACCAACGCGAGCAGCGCCGCGGCGAGCAGTATCGCTACTGGCTGCGCGGCGGGGGGACGACGACCGTGACCGTGCCGTTCATCTCCGGATGGATCAGGCAGTGATACGTGAAGGTGCCGGCGGTGGACGCGACCCACGACCAGCGGCCGCCGCTCGGCGGGATCGGGCCCGAGTCGAAGGCCCCCGCCATCGTGACCGTGTGCCCCTGCGAATCCTGATTTATCCATGTGACGACAGTCCCCATATCGACGGTGATGTTGCCCGGATCGTACGACCGGTTGCCGCGATCACCGAGGATATTGACGGTGACGAAACCGGACTGTTCTTTCGGCTGGCAACCGAGGCCCCAGAACAGGGCGAAGGCGAGCATGCAGGCGAGGCCCGCGACGCGGCGAGATGCCGATTGCATGCGCGGGCCTTCTGACGCTTTGCGGAGATACCCTCCGACCTTGCTCGCGCTCGCTTAGAAGCTGCCGATCAGACCCGCGCTGAACAGCACTTGCTGCTCGGCGGTCTTCGCCGTGTACAAGGCGTTCACGAAATCGTTCTGGGCTTTGATGAAACCGGTTTGGGCGTTGAGCAACAGCGGGAGGGTCGTGACGCCCGCTTTGTATTGCGCGTTGGTCACGTCGAGGACGGTTTGGGCTTGGCTCAGCTCGACATGCGCGGCCGACACGCCCGCCAGCGCGGTCTGATATGCCAGGAACGCTTGGGTGACGCTGAACGAGACGGCGAGTTCCGCGCTTTTCAGGTTTGCTCGCGCGCTGCGCTGCTGCGCCTTGGCCGACGCCGTTTGGCTGGAGATCAGTCCGCCGTCGTAAAGCGGGAACGTGAGCGACACGCCAAACGAGTACGTGTTCGCGTACGGGCCGCCGCCGGTGGCGAGGCTGCCGTTCGGATTGAGCCCGGTCGTGCCGACGCCGTCGCTCGCCGTGCCGCTGAGCACCGGAACGCGGGCGAGCCCTGCGGCCCTGACGCCCTCTCCTGCAGACCGCTCGCTAGCGCGCGCCGCGGCGAGGTCGCTGCGCTCCGTCGAGGCGATCGTCAGCAGCGCGTCCAGCGTCTTGGCGAAGGTCGGTTCGGTGTTATCGTCCTGCAGCTGCACGGGCGCGTTCGACGGCAAGCCCATGGCGTTCAAGAGCGCGGCGATCTGCGACTGCTCGCCATTTTTGGCCTGCGCCAGCGCGAGATCGGCTTGGGCCACGGGCAGTTGCGCAGTGAGCACTTCGGCCCTCGACGCGGCGCCCGCGCGGAACTGCGCTTCGACCAACTGCTCTTGTATCTGCGCGTTGTCGCGCTGCTTTTGCGCGACCTGGTACTGGTGACGCGCCTGCAGCGCCGCGTAATATTGCTGCGCGACCGTGAACTCGACGCTTTCCATCTGGCGGCGCAGCAACAGTGCTTGCGCGTCGGTGTTGAAGCGGGCGGCACTGATCTCCGCGAACACGCGACCGCCGTCGAACAGCAGCTGTTTGAGATCAACGCTTGCGCTCGTCGTGGTGAAGATCGTCGTGCCGCCTGTCGTCCCTCCCGAACCGCCGGTGCCGCTCCCGCGGCTGCCTGATTTCGATCGGTCGGTTCTGCCGGTCGCGCTCAGATTCGGCAGCGCGCCGCTTTGCGCGGTGCCGATGCCGGCGCGCGCCTGGTCCAGCGCTGCGCGAGCCAGTTCGAGGAGCGGCGATGACGCGAGCGCGATCGTCTCCGCATCCTTCAACGTGAGAAGCGTTAGCCCAGGCGACGCGGCGGGATTCGGCGTCGTCATCGGCATCGGCGTCGGGGTTGGGGACGCTGTTTTTGCCGCGGCTGGCAGCGTGCATAGACTCAAAATGAGTGCAGCGACCAAAAAAACGGGCACGAGTGGTCGGGTCATACTCTCTCCTCTTCTGCTATAGGTGATGCGGTCTCGTCGCGGAGTTCCACCGCGCGTCCGGGGGGTTGGCCGTTGCGCGGCGTTGCGACGCCGAATAGGTCAGCCAGCCAGCGGCCCACGCCGGTGCGCAGATACCAATTGATGAAGCGCTGACCGTTGAGGTACGCCACCGGTATGACGACCAGGGTGAGCAGCGTCGACGTGAGCAGTCCTCCGATGACGACCGCCGCGAGCGGCGCCTGTGTTTCGCTCCCGGCCTGCAAGCCTAACCCGAGCGGCAGGAGCCCAAGACAGGTGGCCGAGGTGGTCATGAGGATGGGTCGCATGCGGATGGGCCCGGCCTGCATCAGCGCGGCGCGGATGCTCATGCCTTCCGAGCGCAATTGGTTCGTGAACTCGACGACCAAGATCGCGTTCTTGACCACGATGCCGATGAGCGCAAGTGCGCCGATCATCGCGGTCAGTCCGATCGACTTGTGGAACAAGATGAGCCCCACGCCCACGCCGACGACCGCCAACGGCAGCGTGAGCATGATGACGAGCGGCTGCCAGAAACTCTCGTACTTCGCGGCGAGCAGCATGTAGATAAGCGCGATGGCCAAGACCAGCGCCAAGCCCAGGGATGAGAACGCCTGGTTTTGCGCCTGTGTGCCGCCGCTGAAGTCGAAACGGTAGCCCGGCGGCAACGCGAACCCGCTCAATTGCGCTTGGACCTTTTGCGCGACGGTGCCTACGGGCGTGGTGCCTACCACGTCGCCTTGGATCTCCACGTAGCGCTCTTTGTTGAGGCGTGTGATCTGGTTCGGGCCGGTGCCGAAGGTCACCGAGGCGACTTCCGCCAGCGGCACGACGTTGCCGGCCGGCGTGGTGACCGTGAGATCGTTGATGTTCTGCGACGTCTTGCGCTGGCTCGGCGGCAGGATCACATTGATGTCGTACTGCTGGCCGCCGCTCTCATAGCGCGATGCGATCGTGCCGTTGGTCGCGGTAGCGACGGTGTCGGCGATGGTCGACAAGGGCACGCCGAGCTGACCCGCGCGATCGCGATTGACGGCGATCGCCATCTGCGGCGCGGAATTGGTGATCGAAGAACGCAAGTTGATCAGCCCGGGGATCTTGCCGCGCAGTTGATCGACGGCCGCGTTGCTCAGGTCGGACAGTTGTTTGAGATCCGGGCCGTACAGATCCACCGTGATGCCTTGGTTGGCTCCCGTGGCAAACGACAGGATCCGGCTGACGATGTCGACCGCCACCGGATATCCCTGAACGCCCGGGATCGCATTGAACTCGCCCCGCAATTTCTGCACGTACGCGTCGGAAGAGATGCGCCGAGGACTACCCCTTCCGAACGGCTTCAGCGTGAGGAAGATCTGCCCGGTGTTGGTGATCGGGCGCGTGCCCAGGCCCACGAAACTGCCGCCGGCGCCGACATTGGCGTACACGTCCTGCACGTTGGCCGTGTCCTTGCGCAGCTCGTCCTCCATCTTCAGCGCGAACTGGTTGTTGATCGCGAGCGCCGTACCCGTCGGCAATAAGTAGTTGATGGTGATGTAGTTCGAAACGGCGGGCGGCAATATCTCGAAACCGGCGAGCCTGACCAGTACGACGCCGGCCACGACGGCGACCACGGCGAGTCCGGCGACCGCGAAGCCGTGATCGAGCGCCCAGCTCAAGATCGCACGGTAGCGTGTTTCAAGCAGGCGATAGCCGGCGCCGAAGCGCTCGAACAGCCACTCTTCTGTTCGCGCGAAAATATTGGCGCGCGGATCGACGTGCGACTCTTCGACGTCGCTGCGATGGATGAAGCGCGCCGCGAGCATCGGCACCACGCTCAACGCGACGAGCAGCGAGACGCCGACCGCGAACACGACGACCAGCGCGAACGGCTGGAACAGCTTGCTCGCAACGCCGCCCAACAAGAGCATGGGCAGGAAGACGATCATGACCGTGATCGTCGACGACATCACCGCGCCGTAGATCTGCGCCGCGCCGGCCTTCGCCGCTTCGATCTGGTTCTCGCCGCCTTCGACCCGCCGGAAGATGTTCTCCAGCACGACGATGGCGTCGTCCACCATCAGGCCGACGGCCAGCGCCAACCCTCCCAAGGTCATGATGTTGAGCGTGAACCCCGCCAGATACATCGCGAGAAACGCGCCGCCGACCGATGTTGGAATGGTCAATGCTATGACCAGCGTGCTGCGTATGCTATGAAGGAAGAACAGGATGACGAGGATGGCGAGCAGCGCGCCAAACGCGGCGTTTTGTTGCAGCGCCGTGATTGAATCTTCGATGTAGAAATGCTGGTCGTAGATGGATGCGAAGTGCAAGCCGGGATACGTCTGCTCGAGTTTCTTGAGCCGGACATATGCGGCCCGGACGACCTCGACCGTGTTCGCGTCGCTTTGCTTGCTGATCGTCACGCCGACCGACGGCACGCCGTTCAAGCGCCCGATGACGCGCTGGTCCTTGCCGGTATCCAGCACGCGCGCAAGGCTGCCGAGATAAATCGGCGTGCCATCTTTGGCGTTGGCGAGCACCAGGGAGTTGAGCTGGCTCGGACTTTGCAATAAGCCGGTGACGCGGATCTCATACTCGGTGCTGCCTTCGCGCCCGATGCCCCCGGCCACGTTCTCATTCTGCTGCGCGATGCGGTTGATGACCGTCGAAATAGGGATGCCGAGCGCCGCCAAGCGCTGATTGTCCACCTCGACGCGGACCTCGCGCACGACACCGCCGGTCTCGACCGCGGTGGCGACGCCCGGAACTTCTTCGATCTGAGGCAGGATCGTGTTCGTGACGAGATCGTCGAGGGCGGTCGCGGACACGTTCTGGTCGGATACGCCGGCGATGAGCACCGGCAATTGGCTCGGGTCAGCCTTGAAGATCGCGATGGGCTGCAGATTGGGATCGTTCGGCAGCCGGTTCTTGATGCGGTCGAGCTGTTCGCGGATGTCGGTCGCCGCCGTGTCCGGGTTGATCCCGAAATTGAACTGTGCGCGCACGGTCGCGACGCCCTCGAACGAGGTCGACGTGACCTGCTGGATTCCCGGGACTTGGCTGACCGCGTCCTCCAGCGGCCGGGCGATCAGCTTCTCCATCTCCTCCGGCGCGACGTTCGGATATGTCGCGGTGAGGAAGATCAGGGGGAACGAGAAACTCGGCAACAGGTCGATGCTGAGTTGGCGAAGCCCATAGACGCCCAGAAAAATAATCGTGGCCATCGCCATGATGACCGCGACTGGGCGATTTACCGAGAAGTTTGAGAGGAAGATTTGCCTTGGCCCTCCGGCGAGCCGACGACGGTCACCGCCGATCCGTCCTGCAGCGAATCAGGCCGCTGCGTGATGACGATGTCGCCAGGCGCGAGGCCGGACACCTCGACCAGCGTGTCCGTTTGCAGACCGGTCGTGACCGGGACCGACTTGGCTTTGTCGTTCTTGATGGTGTAGACCGCGCTGCCGGTGGCGCCTTGGAAGACGGCCACGCGGGGCACGAGCAGCGCGCCGCGGTGCGTCGCCTGCGCGAAGCTGAGATTTGCCACCATACCGGCCTTGAGCGCGATGTCCGGGTTGGGGATGACGATGTGCGTGAGGTAGCTCAGCGTGCCGGCGGATGCCGCCGAGTTCACGATCTGAACCGAGCCATGCCACGTGCGGCCGGTGATCGTGTCGACCGTGATCGTGACCGGCGTGCCGCTGTGCACGTATTTCAGATCCTCGTCGGGGATGCCGACGTTGACCCAAGCCGGATCGAGCTGCGACACTTGGATGGCCGGCGTGCCGGGCGCCGCTAGCGCGCCGCGGTCGACGTTGCGCTGCGTGATGGTGCCCTCAAACGGCGCGGTAATGGTGGTCTGCGCGAGCTGCGCCATCGCCACTTGCGCCGCGCCGGAAGCTTGGGCTACTGCGGCCTCAGCCGACTTGACGTCTGCTTGGGCGGCGCTTTGCCCGCCCTGCATGCTCGCGTTCTGGGCTGCGATCAGCGCCGAACGATATTGCGCTTCGGCCGCCGCCGCTTGGCTCTGCGCCTGATCGAGCGTAGACTTGGAGACGTAGCCCTGCTTGAACAGCTGTTCGTTTCGCGTGAGGTTCAACTCCGCGTTGTCGTACCCGATCTTTGCCGACGTCAAGTTCGCTTGCGCGGTGGCGGAGGTGCCGGTGTCGTTTGCGCGCACCTGAGCGAGCCTCGCTTGAGCGACCGACAGCGCGCCCTCGGCCTGTTGCAGCTGGGCGCGGATGGTGCTGTCGTCGATCTGCACGAGGACGTCGCCGGCGTGCACGCGCTGACCGAGGACCACGTTGACCGATACGACGGTGCCCGAGATCACCGAGGACAGCAAGGCCTGCTGACGCGGCGCCACGACGCCGGTGAGCGAAAAGCGCGCCGTGATGTCGCCTCGTTTCGCCTGCACTGCGGCGACCGGCAGCCCGTTGGCCTGCTTCGCCGAAGCGGCTCCGCCCGGAGGTTTGCCGCCGCCACAGGCCGTGAGCACCACGGCGCACGAAACAGCGGCAGCGATGCCAAAAAAGACGTTCGACCTGGAACTAAAGTTGTTATCCATGCCCTAACCTACTCGCGCGCCTGGCCCGAAGTTTCGAGAGGCCCCCGGCCGCAGCGCCCGCCGCAAAACATCGCGAAGCAGCTTTTGATCGCCTTCCGAGAGCGCGGCGATCGCCGGCGGCGGCTTGCGCACGCGCGCCGACAGCTGTTTGTAGATCCGCTCCCCAAGCTCGGTGACGACGAGGGTCTTGACCCTGCGGTCGCCGACGGCGTTGCCGCGCTCGACCAGCCCGCGCGCCTCGAGGCGATCCACGATGCCGGTGATGTTCGATGCGTCGCAATGCATCGTCATCGCCAAGTCGCTCATCGCTTTCGGCTTGTCCGCCAGCAAGAGCTTCAGCGCGAACGCCTGCTGCGCGGTCAGGTCGAACTCCGCGGCGATCGCGGCGAAGTGGCGGTGCTGCGAGCGGACCAGCTCCATCATCAAATGCCACGCGTCGGCGCCAAAGGTTTGCGTGCGCGCCGCCCCGGATCGACGGCGCCGCAAGGGCAGTGTTGTTGACATACTCGATTGTTTATGTTCTTAAGTATGCGAAGGCTCTCCTGGTCGGTTCGTCAAAAGCGCCAGCCATGCGGCTGATACCCGGACGCATCGGTTGGGTCATAGTCATTATCCTCTTCGTTCTGGCTGGGTTTTTGCTGTGGATAGATGTTAACAAATGGCGCACCACCGGGCAGCCGACCTCGGGACGTGCCGCGATCGGCGCACCGGCTCCGGATGCGACGGTGTGGACGTTGCTCGGCAAACCCGCGCGACTCGCGATGTTCTACCGGCGCCCGCTCGTGTTGAATTTCTTTGCGACGTGGTGCGTGCCGTGCAAAGCGGAGCTTCCATTGCTCCAGCGGCGCTATATGGAGCTGCGCCGCAAGGGGCTTCTCGTCGTGGGCGTGGATCAAGAGGAAGGCGCGACGGAGGTGAGCGCGTTCGTGAAGCTGTCCGGCGTGACGTTCCCTGTCGTCGTCGACAAAGGCGAGGGCACGCTGACCTACGACATCCACGCCATCCCGACGTCGATCTTCATTGACTCCTCCGGCATTGTTCGGGCGATTCATGTCGGGGAGCTGTCGGCGTCGGATCTGGACGCGGATGTGGCGAAGATTCTTCCTTAGATAGTAGACCTCTCAAAGTAGCCACGGAGCTTTAGCTCCGTGCACCCTCCCCGATCGCCGCTGCGCGATCAGTCGCCTGCGCGGGGACGGCGCGAAGAGTCGGGAATATTGAAGCTTCGCGCCTCGGGTCCGGCTGGCTCTCGCCGCCTCAGTAGAGCCGGGAGGGAAATTTATCCCGACTTCTCGGCGTGTCGAAGCGTGGCGACCCCGTGACGCTAGGGCGTCTGCTCGCGCACCGGCGGGCACGGACCTAAAGGTCCGTAGCTACATGAAAAGTCGGTCCGTGACAACGTGAGAATTCGGTGTGTGGCTAAGAAGAGTCAGAATGGAGCTCCTGCTCCACGGTCTTGGACTTGCCGTTATGGCGCGATGCAAGCCAAGCCTTTGCGGTCTCCGCTTCCTTGATCTGCGCCTTCACGACTGCGATGTAGCGCGGACAATCCGGTCCGCCCGGTTCATGACAGAATCCGCGCACGCAAGTCGCGCCGGCGTCTTTGAAGAGCACCGGGTCCTCGCGCTTGAGGATGCGCAGCACCTGAAACGACATCTCACGGATCTCCCACTGCGCCATGTTGCACGTGCGCAGCGTCAGGAATTCGTACCAGGCGCGCGCGTTGCCGGACACGACGAGTTGGCTCGCGGCGGCATTGGGCAGAACAAAGCGCGCGTCTTCGCTCGGGATGCCGGCGTCCAACAACGCCTGATACGTGCGCGCAGCATCGCTCATCATTTGATCGAACGCCTTGGACAGTTCGGGCAGTGACGCGATGCGCTTCGGTTTGACGTACGGAAAATCAGCGTTCTTGAATGCCAGATAGCGCTGGCTTTGCTGATCGAACTGCAAGTGGCGATGGCGCACGAGCTGATGGGTCGCCGCTCGCGACATGCCCGTCACGCCGAAGATAAAGATGTTATGTTCGAGCGTCGAATGGTGGCCGGCGTCGCGCACTCGCTCTACGGTTCGCACCATGTCGTCGGGCTTTTCTTCCCAGCGCCGCACGATCGCGTCGGGCGCGTTTGCCGAATAGCAGGTTCGGGCCGCTGTCGCGGTCATGGCGGTGGGCGTTGGCGATTTTTCCAGCAGCGTCACGCGCACGGATACTTCGGGCATGGTGACCACGCGATTCGCGCTTCGCCTAAACCTGTCCGCCCGCGCCAAGAAAGGCGCGCTTTTGGAAGATGGCTTTATGTCAGAGGGAAAAGCAAGCCAGGGGGTCCAAAGGAGGAACGTCCTTGCGGCCGGGCAAGCGCTCGGCGCGGGACATAATCGGCGCTGAATAGTTATGAAGTCGCCCCATCTGGGGATACGTATAATACCGAGCTTACAGCCCGCCCGCGCCTGCCAAGGCATGCGCCGAGGCGGGAGCCTGCAGTTCGCCGACGCACCCTAGCGGTGGCGCCGGTACTAGAGAAACCGAGGAGGGTAATTTGAGGAAGTTTCACACGAGCCTTATGGTCGCGGCGCTCGCAACGGCGGCTTTCGTCGTTTCGGGTTTCGCGCCGAGTTTCGCGGATAACGTTGGAACCGGATTGGCAACAACGGCAACAACCGGCGCGCAAGTCGCCGACGCTATGGCGAATTTCGGCACGCCGCCGTCCGGCGAGATCCCTATTATATTCAACGATCACCACGTGTACGCGAAGCCGGACACTCTCACGCAAAACCGCGTGCTTGCCGCGATAGTGAAGAACGGCACGATTATGGTGCCGCTGCGCAGCATGTTCGAACAGATGGGCGCAACGGTATCATATAATGCCGCCAGCAAATCGGTGACCGCGCAAAAGGCCGGCGCCTCCGTCCAGGTGACGCTCGGCAAAGCCGAAGCCGTTATCAACGGCGAAACGCGTCCGTTAGACGTGCCGCCCATGATGTACAAGGGCGTGCTCGTCGTGCCGGTGCGCGTCATCTCTGAATCCCTCGGCGCATACGTACAGTGGGTGCCGGATCGCCGCATCTGCGTCGTCCGTTACATCCCGCCGACGCCTGTGCCGCTCCCGCCGCCGACGGTTGCTCCGACCGCGCCGCCGACGCCGGCACCAACGCCGACGCCTGTGCCGGTCATTATCGTACCGTACAACGGCTTCGTCGACATCGCGTATGCGACCGGCAAGAACTACAACGAGTTCTCGGCCGGCAACACCGACAAGGGCGGCGCCTATCAAGCACACGGCGCGCTGCTGTTCAACCCGTTCGCGATCAAGGTCGACTATCGCCAGGATCAGTACGATACCACGCTCAACTGCCAGCCGCCGAACGCGGCCGATCCGAACTATGCCCTGCTCTGCCGCCAGTATTTCCAAATCGCGGCCGCCGCAGGTCAGCCGCTCACGTGCTTCTTCACGATTGACGGCGGCACGGATTGCGCGCGACAGTTCCGGGCGCGACAAAACACGCTCGATGGCCGCCTCGAGTTCAAGGTCTTCAATCCCCACTTCTACATCGGCGCGGCATACATGAGCGACACGAACAACTATGGGTATCCGCGCATCAACGGCTTCGGCTTCGGCGCGGAGAAATTGCCCGACTTCAACAACACTTCGGCGTTGAGCTACTACGCCTCGGCGTTCTACTACCCGAGCATGAGTGGCAACTACACCGTTCCAGCCGTCAATCAGTTCGGCATCCCGAGCGCCAACGCCGGACTGGTCTTCAAACAACAGTTCCAGATCACGAAATACGACGTCGGACTCACATACAAGTTCGGCAACGCCCCGACTGGGCTGTACATCCTCGTCGGCTACTCTGGAGACCGATGGACCGTCAAGACGAATGCGCCCGTCGGCCAGTCGCACGGTGGACCGTACGCCGGGTTAGGCATCCACTTCTAAACGACACCACGACTGCAAGCGGCGTCCCACCGGGCGCCGCTTGTTCTTTCTGAAACGGCGCGAGCGAGAACCCGCATCGTCTTTAGGAGATGACTCATGAAATCGCAGATGGTGATGGCCGCGACGGCCCTCTTTTTGCTTGCCGGCAGCGCACCGTCATTCGCCGACGCTATGGCGAATTTCGGCACGCCGCCGTCCGGCGAGATCCCGATTCTTTTCAACGATCACCACGTGTACGCGAAGCCGGATACGCTCGCGCAAAACCGCGTGCTTGCCGCGCTGGTCAAAAACGGCACGATCATGGTGCCCTTGCGCAGCATGTTCGAACAGATGGGCGCGACGGTTTCGTGGAACGCCGCGAGCAAGACCGCCACGGCGCAAAAGCCTGGTGCGTCGGTGCAGGTCACGATCGGCAAGAACGCAGCGGTGATCAACGGCGAGACCCGCCCCCTTGACGTGCCGCCCGAGATCTACAAAGGTTCGGTCGTCGTGCCGGTGCGCGTGATGTCGGAATCCCTCGGCGCGTACGTGCAGTGGGTTCCGGATCGGCGCATCTGCGTCGTCCGCTACATACCGCCGACGCCGGTGCCGACCGCACCGCCGACGGTTGCTCCGACCGCGCCGCCGACGCCGGCACCGACGCCGACGCCGACTCCAGCTCCGATCGCGCCGAGTTACCACGGCTTCATTCAAGGCGCGTATTCGTTCAGTAAGATCTCCAACGAGTTCGCGGCCCAGCAGACCTCCACGGGCAGCTACATCGCGTCCGGCGCGTATCTGTGGGATCCGTTCGCGGTCAAAGTCGATTTCCGTTACGACCAATACCAGACGACGACCAACGGCACGATTCTGCTTCCAGACAACGTCGGTCCGATCTGCAACCCGACCAATCCGCCGGCGCCCTTCACGCCTGGCGCGCCCGCCACGTTCTTCAACACGATCGACGGCGGCAGGTGCTTCACCAATCCGTTCAAAGCACGGCAGTCGTGGCTTACCGGCGCGCTTGAATACAAAGTGGCCGAACCGCACATCATGATCGGCGCCGACTACTTGAGCGCCAACAACAACTACGGCTATCCGCGCTTGAGCGGCTGGGGCTTCGGCCTCGAGAAACTGCCCGAATTCACCAGCCAGCTGAGCTGGCACGCATCGGGCTTCTATCATCCGTCGGTCACCGGGAGCTACGTGGTGAACGATCCAGCCAGTCCGAATTTCGGCCTCAGCTTCAGACAGCAGTATCACGTCTGGACGTACGACGTCGGCCTGGACTACCTGTTCGGCAGGTCGCCGCTGTACTTGTACCTCGGCTTCAACGGGGACCAGTACACGGCCAACACCAACGCGCCGGTCAACCAGACGCACGCGGGTCCGTACGCCGGCATCGGCATCCGGTTCTAACGAAGCGGATCTGAAAACGATGAGGCGGACGGCTCGCTAAAGAGCCGCCCGCCTCGTTTATTCGGGCATGTCCCGCGCTGCCGCCCTTGGCCAGCGGGAGGGCTTGCCCCCTTCGCAGTGAAAAGGACCATGATGCGGCCCTCGAGCGGCGTTTCCGTTCGCATGAGGTTGCCTATTTGGGGCGCGATCCTCCCGTTTGGCTTCGCTTGGGCGGGGTAAACCGGAAGCGTGTCCCTCGCCGGACGAGCTGTTGCGGCACCCTGCCGGGTCGATCGTTGCTCGCCGCGAGAAATCTTAGATTTCATGTCACTCATCGCCAGGAGGGTAACAGGTTGAAAAAACTCCACGTCGCGGCCTTCGTAGCGGCATTGTTTGTCGTCACGGGGATCGCACCCAGCTTCGCTGACGGTAAGGCTGTCAACGTTGCCGCGGTCAAAGCGACGACCGTGTCCGGAACGGCAACTTTGGCAACGTCCGGCACGCAGATCGCTGACGCCATGTCGGCAAACTTCGGCACTCCGCCATCGGGCGAGATCCCGATCCTCTACAACGACCACCACGTCTATGCCAAGCCCGACGAGCTCAAACAGAATCGCGTGCTCGCCGCTCTGGTACGCAACGGCGTGATTTTGGTTCCGCTTCGCAGCATGTTCGAGCAGATGGGCGCGACCGTTTCGTGGAACGCCGCGAGCAAGACCGCCACTGCCCAAAAGACGGGCGCGTCGGTACAGGTCACGGTTGGCAAGAACGAAGCTGTGATCAACGGCGAGGCCCGCCCGCTTGACGTGCCGCCCGAAATCTACAAAGGCTCGGTCGTCGTGCCAGTGCGCGTGATGTCGGAATCCCTCGGTGCATACGTGCAGTGGGTTCCGGACCGCCGCATCTGCGTCGTCCGCTATATACCGCCGACGCCGGTGCCGACGGCACCGCCCACAGCGCCGCCGACGGCTCCTCCGACCCTTGCTCCGACGCCTACGCCGACCCCGACGCCGGTTCGCTATCGTGGCTTCCTGCAGGCTGGCCTAACAGCCGGCAAGGTGTACAACGCCTATGCCGCCGGACAAAAGGATGAGGGCAAGTCGTACGTCGCGGCCGGTGCGTACCTGAGCGGTGAGTTCGCCTTCAAGGGCGACTTCCGTCAGGACCACTACTCCACGACGGTCAACGGCGTGCTGCCGCCTGACACCACGTTCTTGGCTTCGACCTTCGACGCGGTGTGCGATCCGTCATCACAAGACGCCGGTGGACCGATTCCCGTAGGCGCCCCGGTGACGTTCTTCAGCACGCTTGACGGCGGAACGTGTTTCATCGCGCCCACCCAACAGAAAGCGGCGACCGTCGACGGCCGTGTAGAGTATCGGATCTGGAAGCCGTACTACTACATCGGCGTCAGCTACATCCAGGCCGCGAACAACTACGGCGACCCCGCCATCCGCGGCGTCGGCGCAGGTCTGGAAGCGCTGCCCAAACTGAACAATCCGGGCGGGTTGAGCCTATTCGGTTCGGTGTTCGACTACCCGGCGGCCCAGGCCACGTACACGGTCGTGGATCCGGAAAGTCCGAACGACACGAACCAGTACCGCCTGCGCTACAACATCATCAAATACGATGCGGGAGTTTCCTACAATTTCGGCTCGTCGCCGTTCTACATCTACGGCGGGTTTAGCGGAGACCGCTTCACCGGTAATAGCAACACGATCACCGTGGGGTCGGGTTCGACTCCGCCAGCGGTGACGCCGCCCAAGCCGTACAACCAGACGCACTCCGGCCCGTACATCGGACTTGGCTTCAAGTTCTAATCAGCGGGTCCACTGCGAAAAGCGGCGCTCCCTTTGCGGGGGGCGCCGTTTTCTTGTGTTGAAGGCGACTGTTATGCGGTATATGCGGCTCGGATTGTTCGCCCTGACCCTGTGGTGCGCGCTGGCTACCGCAGCACTCGCGGGCCAGCCCTACGACAGCGGCGTTTGGACGGAGATCGCGATCACCAAGCACCCGTTGGCGGCGAGCTCAGCGCCGGTCGATGAGTATTTCGGACCGCAGCGGCTCAGCAATCTGGGCATGCGCAACATGCTCCACTTCATGACGCTCGAGGGCACTTCGCCGCTGGCTCTTCCCGGTCAGATGGCCAACATCGAAGGCCTGAGCGCCGGCCTTGCGGAGTGGGCGGACAAGTATCCGCGCGATCGCTGGCTGCCCGATTCGATCCTGAAGTTCGCCGAGTTTCTGCAGTCGAAGGCGCGCCCGTTCACGGACGTGGCTGCGGTCGGCTACCTGTTGTTGTTAGAGGATCGATACGCCGCCACCCCAGCGGGGCGCGAAGCGGCGAAAATCGTCCAGACGTATCATCACACACCGGATTTCGACGTCGCGGAGCTGCCGATCGTGAGCGCAAAGGAAACGGCAGCCGGCGTTTTGCCTCGCCGGCTGCGGTGACCGAGCCCGGGTAGATCTTCCTTAAGGGTATTTCGGCGGCAGGATCTGCTGTTGCGTGGGCGCGGGCGCTGCACCCGGCCGCGGGGCGACGGCCATCTCTGTTTCATGGCGCGCTATTCCCGCCCAGCGCGATTTCGGGAAGAGCCGGAAGAGCAATCCTCGGCAGCGATCCGCCGCGGCGTTACCTTCGTTCGTGTGCGTGCGCCAGAGCAAATGCGATAGATCGTATGCTCGCTTCGGGATCCAGTTGTCTTGCGGGTATTTCCGTGACCAGTCGCGCAGCGCATCTTCTGCGTCGAGCAGCCCGTTCAAAAGCCGAGACGCCAGTTCGGGGTTGTACGATTCGCGGATGCCGGTGTCGCGGATCGTGTTGTCGATCCCCAGGGTGCTCATCTTCATGCGGCCGAAATACTCGTCCGCTGGGGCTACCCGATAGCGGGCGTCTGCCGGTGTGGCGGTCGCGAACGCAACCGCTGCGAGCAGCGTCGCGAAGGCGAGAACCGTCAAATTTCGAGTCATCATAATGCTAAAAGCACCTCGTGTTCATTATATAAGATATCGGACGGCGGTGACGGTGCCACCAGTCACTGTGCCAGCAGTCACTTTCTCCCCCAAGGCGAGCGTGGCTAAACTTGCCCGCCCTGCCGCCCAGCGACCGCAGGCCGGTTCGGGACGCGGGTCTAAAATGGAACGCTCAGGCATGAGCGATCGGAGGCGGTGAGATGTCGGAGCCATATAGCGCCAAGGAAGGCTTGGAACATGCCGAGCGTGCGCAAGAGGCTTTGCGCGGCGAGGGCGGAGATGACGGACGCGGCGAGGCGGGTCGCATCGAACATGCGCTCCTCAGAGCCGTTCCGCTCGCTGCGGCGATCTTGGCCGTGTTCGCCGGACTTTCGAGTCTGTACGCGGGCAGGCTTGCAGAAACGATGCTATCCTTGAAGAACGAAGGCATTCTTGCGCAAGCGAAGGCATCGGACACGTGGTCGGAATATCAGGCAGACAGTTTGAAGAAGCACGTCGCGGACACCGCGTCGCTGCTGGCAGCCACGCCTGCGCTGAGGCAGAAGTTCGCTGCCGATGCCAAGATGTATCAAGCCCGGCAAAATCCGCTCAAGATCGAGGCGCTTAAACTCACCGACGAGCGCATCACCTCGATGGAGCGCGCGGAAAAATTTGAGAGTCGCAAGCTGCTGATCGACGTCGCGGTCGCGCTGTTCCAAATCGCGATCGTGATGGCGTCGGTCTCCGCGATGGTCCGGCGGCCGGCGCTGTTCTACATAGCGTTGGTGGTCGGGGTGGTCGCCGCGGTGTTCGGCGTCATCGGCCTGCTGTCTTGATCTTTCTCGCCGCCGCGGCTGCGGCCATCGCCGTTGACGGCGCGAGCGCGCCGCGCGGCGTCGCTCCCACGCTGCCCGACTTCGCGCCGCGGGTGGCGATCGAGCCGATCGATGCGGTCGTGTTCGGCGGGAATGCCTTGCCCTTCGCGGCGTTTGTCACCGGCGGCCAGTTCGGCAAACAACAGCCGGTACGCTGGCAAGTCGTCGGCCCCGGCAGCATCGCCAGCAATGGACTTTTCGTCGCGCCTATCGGAGTCGATTCGGCGATCATCGCGGCCGGTGTCGACGGCACGGCGTCCGCGGTCGACGTGGCCATCGCGCGTCCGCCTCCGGATCAGCCGCTCGTCTTGATCTCGTGTTACGAGGGCGATGCGGTTGACGTCCGGGATCCAGCCGATTTCCGCCGGCTCGGCGAGGTGCAGGCGGGACCGCTCGCTTCGGGCATCGCGGTCGACGCGAGCCGGCGCACCGCGTTCGTGGCCGCCCGCGAGAGGGTCTTCGGGCTGGATCTTGCGCGCATGACCGCGATCGCCTCTGCGCCGATCGCAGGCGCGCGTTTTTCGGGCGTCGCTGCGCTGGCGGGCGGTCTTTATGCCGCGACCGACAACAACGCCGCCGCTGGAGCGCCCGGCGTGAGACTCTTCAGAATCGATTCGTTCGGCGCGCCTCTGCTCGTCGGCAGCGTTGCGGCCGGCGAGACGCCCGAGGGCATCGTCGCCTCCGCGGACGGTTCCACATTTTTCGTCACCAACGTCAATAGCGGGGAGCTGATGCGCTTCGACGTGCGCGGCGGTACGGCGCTGCTGCGCTCGCGGGTCCCCACGGGAACGCGGCCTTTCGGCGTCGCGCTCGACGAACGGCATGGGCTGCTCTTCGTGGCGGACAACGACACGCCGGTGATCAGCGGCAATCGATCGCGCCCGGGACTCGAGATCTTCCTCACGCGGACGCTGCAGCGCATCGGCGCGCCGATCGTGACCGGTTCGCCCAATTCTTTGCCCATCGGCGTAGCGGTGGACACCGGCACCTCTCGCCTCTTCGTCACCAACGAAGGCGATGACGACGTCGTGGTATATGCGCTGCCCAGCATGCGACGCCTAGCCGTGTTGCCTACCGGCAGGGCGCCATGGGCTCCGCGCATCGATCCGCTTCGACACCGTCTGTACGTGCCCGGCGCGCGCAGCGACAGCGTGGATGTTTACGATACCCGAAGCTTGCATCGGATCGGCGCGCGCATCAAGACGTGTCAGTACCCGACTAGTTTAGGGCTCGTTGAAAGGAAGGCACATTGATGAGGAAGTCGCGCTGATGCGAGCGTTGTACGCTGCGAAGCTCGGCGGGGACACGCCGCTTGACAACCTCGTGCTCGGCGAGCGACCCGAGCCGGCCGCGGGGCCGGGCGAGGTCAGGGTGCGCGTGCGGGCGGCAACGCTCAACCATCATGATTTTTGGACGCTCAAAGGAGTCGTCGGCTATCCGATCACTCCACCCAGGATCTTGGGGTGCGATGCTGCCGGCGTCGTCGACTCGTATGGCGGCGAGAGACCGGCCTGGGCGCCGGAGGTCGGCGCCGAAGTCGCCGTCTACCCGATGCGCTTTTGCGGAAAATGCCGAGTGTGCCAAAGCGGTGGGGACCCGATGCTTTGCCGCAAGTTCGAAATGCTCAGCGACGGCGATTTTGAGGGCTCGTTCGCAGAGTTCGTCACGGTGCCGGCTGAAAACGCGATCCCGAAGCCGGCGCATCTGACGATGGAGGAGACCGCCGCCCTCGGCGTGGCGTACCTGACCGCATATCGTATGCTTTTCACAAAGGCCGCATTGCGCCCCGGACACTCGGTGTTGGTGCAAGGCGCGGGCGGCGGGTTGGGCACGGCGGCGATCTCCCTCGCCGCGGCGGCCGGCGTCACCGTCTTCGCCTCGTCGCGCTCAGAGGCAAAACTTGAAGGCGCAAAGCGCCTCGGCGCGGCGTACGCGGTGCCGGCCGGGAGAGACGCGGCCAAGTCGATCATGGGCCTGACCGATGGCTATGGCGTCGACGCGGTGATCGAATCGGTCGGCGAGCCGACGTGGCAGACGAGCTTGCGGGCCGTCCGTCAGGGCGGCGCGATCGTCGTCGCCGGCGCAACCGGGGGCCCGAACCCGCCAGCCGACCTCGGGCGCGTGTTCTGGCGCCAGTTGCGCATCCTGGGCTCAACCATGGGGTCGCTCGACGAGTTCACCGCGCTGTTGCGCTTCGTCGAGCGAGCGCGGACAAAGCCGCTGATCGAAAAGGTTTATCCGATGGCGGAGGCTCGCGCAGCGTTCGAGCGGCTCGCCTCCGGCGAGCAGACGGGCAAACTGGCCCTCACGATTTGATAAACACCGGCTTAATGTAGCCACGGACGGATATACAACTCAGATCTGCCACTCGTACGAGTTCCAAAAGTCGCTGACGGCCGGAGCGGGCTTGAAATTCTTCATATCGGTGTTCACCGCATCGATGTTCACCCGCCATACGATCGTGTGGCGCGGCATGACATCGTGCACGCGGTGCTGGATCGTCACGTAATATCTGCGGCGTGTCGCGCGGTCGTAGTTGACGCGCCCGCCTTCTTGCGCTTTCCCGATCACCGGGTCGTCGAGGAACGTGTAGTTCGTGCCGGTCGGCGGGATCTGATCTGGACCGATCGTCTGCGTATCGTCGGGATCCGGCACGGTATAGCTCCACGCGAAAAGCGACAGATCGAATTTGCCGCGCGCCAGGACGCCGTTGAACCCATAGGTCGCGAACAAGATGTTCGCGTGATAGTTGCGTATGTCGAGCGCGATGCCAACGTCTTTGAGCTCGGCCTGGATGAACTCCTCGACCTTCGCGCGCGTCGTGATGCCGGTGACCGTCGTGATGCCGATGCGGAACGTCCGCCCGTCCTTTTGAAGAATGCCGTCTCGACCCGGCGACCAGCCGGCTTGCGCGAGCAGCGCGCGCGCCTTTACCGGGTCGTACGGATACGGCTTGACCGAAGGATCGTACGCCCATGACGTGGGTGGCGTGTCGGCGATGCCCGGCGTGTCGATGCCTTGGTAGACCTTGTCGGCCAGTTGCTTCCAATCGATGGCGAACGCGATAGCCTGGCGCACCCGGACGTCGTCCAACGGCGGCCTTCGGCAGTTGAATTCGATGTGCTCAAAATTCTGGTTGGGGACCGCGGTCACGCGCACGCCCGGCGTGGCTTTCAGCAGCGCGTACTGCGTCTCGGGCGCATCGAAATAGAAATCGACGTCGTGACTGCGCACGCTCGTAAGCAGGGTGTTTTGATCCGGGATGATGCGATAAACAACGCGCCTGAGCTTCGGCGCGCCGCGCCAGTAGCGCGGGTTGGCCCGCAGCTCGAGCTGCACGCCCGGCTGCCATTTGTCGACGATGAAGGGACCGCTGCCGACTGGATTCGTGTTGAACGCGACCTTGTTGAGGTCCGAGTACTTGTCGAGCAGATGCTTGGGTAGGATCGCGCTCGTAGTGCCGTTGCGCATGAAGGTGGCGACCAGGAAGGCAAGCGGCGCTTTGAGGCGCAGGATGACGGTATACGGGTCGGGCGTGTCGATCGTGTCGACGTCATCGTACGGGTAGCGCACCGCCACGTTGTTCGCGGGATTCATGATCTGCTGCCACGTGAATTTCACATCGGCGGACGTGAGCGGCGCGCCGTCCGAGAACAGCACGCCGTGACGCAGATGGTATGTCACCGTCTTGCCGTCTTCGCTCACGCCGCCGTTTTGGCGCGTCGGAAAGGAGAGCGCGACGTCAGGGATCGGGTTGCCGTGGTCGTCGTAGTCGATCAACCCGGAGAACAGCATCTGCGCGACGTCGGACACGAAGAGCTGGTTGGACAGCAGCGGATTGAGATGGTCGAGGTCCTCGTACGAGCCGATGCGCAAGACGCCGTGGACCGTCCATGCGTTGACGGCATTGCCGGAGTTGACGCTCGAAGAGATCTTCGTGCAGCCGACCGCCGCGACCAGCGCCAGCGCCAGCGCTGCCAGCAACAGTTTAGGCCGCATGCCAGATGCCCCGCGTCATGACGCCCCGCACGCGCGCGAGCGCGCGGATATCCTTTCGCGGATCGCCGTCCACGGCGATCAAATCCGCCGACTTACCGGCGCTGAGCGTGCCCAATTCATTCGAGAGCCCGAGCGCTTCTGCGGCGCCGCTGGTCGCAGCGCGCAGCGCATGCTCCGCAGACATCCCGAGCTTCACCATCAGCTCGAGCTCTACCGCGAAAGCCGCGTGATGATTGAACGGGGTGCCCGCGTCGGTTCCGGTGACGATCGGGATGTTTCGTTTGAGCGCCCGCTTGAAGCTCTCGCGGTGCGCCTCATACACTTCCGTCGTCTTGCGCACGACGTAGGCGGGCAGCTTGTCGAGGTTCTCGTGCAAGAAGTGCGGGGCGCACAGCGTCGGCACGTACGTCGCGCCGGTCTTCTGGAACAGGCGCAGCGCTTCGTCATCGAGATAGCAGCCATGCTCGATCGTGTCGACGCCGGCGCGCAGCGCATTCTTGATGCCGGCGTTGCCGATAGCGTGGGCGGCGACGCGGCGCCCGGCTTTGTGCGCCTCTGCCACCGCCACCTCCAGCTCGTCCTCATCCAACTGCGAACTGCCGACTTCGACGCCGGGCGATAGCACGCCGCCGGTCGCGATCACCTTGATGCAATCCGCGCCGCGCTTCAGATTCAAGCGCACGGCTTTGCGCATCTCGTTCGGACCATCCGACTCATGGCCCAAGAACCAGCCGTGGCCGCCCGTCATGCACACGAGCTTGCCGGCCGCCACGATGCGGGGGCCGGGGATCCAGCCTCGCACAATCGCGTCGCGCACCGCGATCGCGGCGGCGAACTTGTTGCCGAGGTCGCGCACAGTCGTCACGCCGGCGAGCAGCGTCCGTCGCGCGCTGTCCGCCGCGAGCAGCACCGATGTCTGCTCGTCCAGCATCGTGATGAAAGCCATGAACTCAGGCCCGCAATCCGAATCGAGGTGCGCGTGCAGGTTGATCATACCGGGCATGACCGTGTTGCGGCTCGCGTCGATCTCCACCGCGCCTTTGGCGAGCTTCTGGACCCGGGCTCGCGGTCCGGCGGCCCGGATGCGCCCGTCCTCGACGAGCACGGCGCCGTTGGACACCGGCGCGCTTGCTGCGTCCACGATCAGCAGACGCGAGGTGATGACGGCGCGCGTGCGCGTCAACGGCTGCCCTTCTGGCTCAGCAACAGGGCGTTCTTCTGCAAAAGGACTCGGCCGCGGCCGTAGTCGAGAAAGACGTTGAAGTATTGGAGGATGGGACTGCCGATCAGGCCGTCTTCGTCTTCGCCTTCGAGAGCCCGCGCCGAATGCGTGAGATAGATCATTTGGCGCCCGAAATCGACGCCGCCGAATTGAAGATCGCTCACTTCGACCGGCAATTGCTGCACGTTGCCGCCGACGCCGATGCCGTGGAAGTCCGGAGAGGCTATCCGTTCTGCCCTTCCGCCGCCCATGTCGGCCACCGCGCTGGGATGCTCGTTTGCGAATTCGGAGAAGACCACCACGAAACTCGAGCCGGTGTCGAGCAAGAAGTGCTCGCCGCGCTGATTCCCCAACACCGCGCTGCAGAACGGCACGCCGTCGTCGAGCGCGACGTTGAACGGCTTGGCGTTGTCGGGCGGCGTGAATTGCGACGGGTCCATCGCATCGACCGTGCCGTGTTCGTAGTCGATGCGGATCACGGCGCTGTCGAGAAAATCGAACCCGAGCAAGCCGACGATCTTCGTCGACACCAGCGTATTGGCTTCGAAGGGCAGCGTCGACACTACGACGTTGCGCATGCTAAGATCGCCGACGCGAATCAAAGGCACGACCGCCTTGGAGCGATCGAAGGTGCCCGCGATCGTCTGCGTGGCCTTGCCGAGCGTGGGCAAATGCAGCTCGTTTGCGACCGTGCTGTCGAGCGCGATGCCGCTGGCGCCGGAGTCCAGCAGAAAATCCAGACCGCGGCCATCGATCGTGATGCGGACGTAGATGCGTCCTCGGATGATCTGCGCCGGCAGCCGGACGCGCGACGTACCCGCTGGAAATTCCACGAGCCGTCTCGCGTCGGGCGGAATGTCGAGGTCTGACGCAGCGATCTTGACGTCATGCGCCATGCTGGTCAGCGTCCAGTCACCGTCGTTTAAGGGCCTTCCGTCGGAGCTGTGAAAATGCCAGGCGATGTTCTGGCCGTCCACGGGGCGGTAGTCGTCGTAGGTCGTAGTCTCGCGCCGCTCGGCGACGACTTCTTCTTCGCGCACGACCAAGCCGGTTTTCTGGTCGAAGAACAGCCATTCGAGCCGGCCGCCCGGAGGCTTGAGCTCCATAACATAGGCGCCCTCAGGCGAAGAACTCTGCCCGAGGAGGCGTACGCCAGGTCCTGGATTTTCCGGATGATCGAGCGCGTACTCGAGCGCGCGCTCGCTGATGTCCGTTCGCTGGTGGATGCCTTGCCGTTTGATGGTGAGTCCGTTTTCGTTCTGGCTCCAGCTTTGCCCGTGCCTTCGGCCGGCGCGCGTGACGAAGGGGCCGAGAATCATCGCGGCGCTGTAGTCCTCACTCAGCCCTACCTCCCGGTACGTCCCTTCGAGACCGCGCTCCACGACCCGCCAGTCTTGTGAGTATGAAGAGAACTCTTTGTCGGACCTGCCTTGAGCCGTTTTGAAATGGCGCAGAACCGCGGCAAGACTCGTTTGAGTCGGCTCGATGTTCGACGGCGCTTGATCGACCGTATCCGCGAGCACGCCCAGCGGCATCAGGGCAAAGCACAGCAGGCCCAAGATCGCGGCGAGGCGGACGCTCATGAGTCGCGGCTTCGACTAGGCCCTTCGGACCTCCGTCAGCGAGTAGGCGGGCGGCGCAGACCCACGCTGAAATAGCCGACTAGACCTGCGCCGAGCATCAACAGGCCCGCGAAGAACGGGATGGGGGCGGGTGCCGACGCGACGCTGACGACCGGGTACTTGCCGAGCGCGAAGGTCAAGGTCACGCCACGCGCCCGGTAGGGCTTGCCGCTGATGGTGACGCCCTGCGAGACGACGCCGCCGTTCTCTTCTGCGACTTGCAGCAGCACGAACGGCGTGGTTATTCCCCGCTCGGGCAGCCCGCTGTAGTACACGACCTGAACCGTTCGATGCAGCGCGGGCACGGCAAACGCGTCGATGTGCTGAGCCCCGCGCTGCAGCGGAAATAACAGGTACGGCGAGACGAAGGTGGCGCCGTTCGGCTGCGTGACGGTCATGGGCAAGCCTTTCGCCGAGCGCGCGGCGACGTACGCGATCGGCGTCAAGCGCGCGGTGAAGACGTACGCGCCAAGGCGGACTTCCTGATCGGGCCCGAGCCGCGCGCGGCCCGCTCCCGCAGAGACGGCGACCTCGCTCGGGGCGTCGTTCGCTGCAAGCCGCTGAGCCGAAACCTCCGGATAACTGATGGCGGCGCCGGGCCCGACCGGGTAGAACTGCCCCGGGACTCCCTGAACCACGTGCGGCGGTCCGACCAGAAAGGCGGCGACGACCATCGATCCCGCAAGCAGCGCGCCGCCGAGCGCTCCGAGCGCAGCGAAACCCTCTGCTCTCGTGCGCGCCCGAACGCTCGCGATGCCTTGGGCCAACAAAAGCAGTCCGACCAGCAGCGCGAGGACGGCGAAGACCCACGTGTGAAAAACTGCCAGAAAAGGCCGCACTTCAAAGACTGCGGCGCCGGCGGCGGTCACGATCGCGAGGGCCAGAGCCGGCGCCCCGGCCCGCGTCACCAGTAGCGTTCTTCCTTCCAGGGGTCGGCGTCGTTGTTATAACCGCGCAACTCCCAAAACCCCGGGCGATCGTCGTTGAGGAACTCGACGCCGTTGCACCACTTCGTGCTTTTCCAGAAATAGCGCTTCGGCGCGAACATGCGCATCGGACCGCCGTGGATGGGCTCAAGCGGCTCACCTTCGTACTTGTAGGCGAACAAAACGTCGTCTCCGCTTGCTATCGAGAGCGGCAGGTTTGCGCTGTAGCCGCCGGCCCCATGCGTGAGCACAAAACGAACGCCCGGCTTCGGCTTGCCGATGCTCACGATCTCCGAAAACGGAACGCCTTCCCACGTCGTGTCGAATTTCGTCCAGCGCGTGACGCAATGGATATCGGTTCGGACGATCTTGGTGGGCAGGCTTGTGAACTTCTCCCAGTCCAGCTCGACCGGGTTGTCCACCTCGCCGCCGATGCGGAAGCGCCAGGTCTTTGGATCGAAACGGGGCACCTCGCCGACCTGCAGCACCGGAAAGTCGCGCACAGCGTATTGGCCGGGCGGCAGCCGTGAAGCGAGGACGTCGTCGAGCTTCTCTCGAGCCATGCCGTATCGTTGTTCAGGAACGGAGCGCTGGACCTTCCGCGTCCATGGCCGCCAGCATGGCGGCCGCCGCGGCCCGCGGATCTTCTGCCTGCGCGATCCAGCGAAGCACGGATGCGCGCGTGCCTCCGGCGCGCACAACACCGGCGATGGTATCCGGCTCGAGTCCACCGATCGCGAAAAACGGCAGGCCCGCGTTGGCGGCCGCATGCTCGATGAGTTCGGCCCCGACGGCCGACCGGCCAGGCTTGGTCGGCGTCTCGAAGATCGGACCGACGCCGATGTAGTCCACGGCAAGCCGCCGCGCAGCGTCGATCTGCTCTCGCGAGTGGGTGGACAACCCGACGATGCGGCCCTTGCCCAAGAGCGCGCGGGCCGACTCGACCGGCAGATCGTCCTGGCCGAGGTGCACGCCGTCGGCTTTCGCGGCGAGACAGATGTCAACGCGATCGTTGAGGATGAAGGGGATCCGCAAGCGCGCACAGGCCCGCGCACAGCGCCGCGCGACGTCGAGCAATTCCGAATCGGATAGGCGCTTTTCGCGCAGCTGCACCATGCCGACCCCGCCCGCAACCGCTTGCTCCAGAAAGTCTTCGAGCGGTGAGACGCACGGCGTCGAGTCGGTGATGAGGTAGAGCCGCACGGCGCCGATGCGGGCGTCGGCCTGCACCGGCGGCGTCATCCTCCTCCGACCATCTGAGCGATCTCTAGGCGATCGCCTTCGCGCAGCGGCGTGGTGGAAAAACTATCCCGCTCGAGCGGCTCGCCGTTGCGCTCGATGATCACCTGCAACGGCTCGAGACGAAGCTCGCGAAGCAGGTCGCTGACGGAGGCGCCGTCACGCAGCGCGCACGGCTTGCCGTTCGCATGCACGTTCATGGCGTCGTCATCGTCCGTGCTTCCCTCGCAACGCCGCGAGCCGCGGGGGAAGCCATGACTTCCCAATCCTTGAACACCGGATCGTAACCGAGCTCGCGCAGCCGCGCCGCCACTTCTTGCGGCGTACGCGTGTCCTCGAGTTCGAATTGCTCGCCGGCGCTGCCGGGCTCACCGTATCCGCCCGGCTCGGTGCTCGAACCGGCGCTCATCAGCGTCACGCCAAGGGGCACGAGTCGATCGCGCAGCGCGGGTGCCTCGCGGGTCGAAAGCGCGATGCCCGCCGTCGGCAGCGCCAAGCGCAAGAAGCACAACATGTGGACGAAGTCCCGATCATCGATGGGATGCTTCGGCACGTACCCGCCCTCCGCGTGGTTGATGCGGGGCAAGGACAAATTGATCTGCGCGCGCCAACAGTTGCGTTCGAGGTAGCGGGCGTGTGCGACCAGAGCAAGAGCTTCGAAGCGCCAATCCGCCAGGCCTAACAGCGCGCCGATGCCGAGATGGCGGATGCCGCCTTGCGATGCTCGCTCGGGTGCGTCAAGGCGCCAGTGGTATTGCTTCTTCGGGCCGCCCAGATGGTGCGCGGCGTAGGCGTCGGAATCGTACGTCTCTTGGTAGAGCACCACGCCGTCGCAGCCGGCGTCTGCATACATCCGGTACTGCTCGACTTCCGTGGCGGCGATCTCCAGCGCGACATACGGGGCCAGCCTCTTCGTCTCGCGTACGCATTGCGCCACATATTCGACGCTGATGCGTTTGGGGTGCTCCGCCGAGACCAGCAGGATGTTGCGCATGCCGCGGCCCGCGAGCGTGCGCGCTTCGCGCACGACCTCGTCGATGCGCAGCGTGCGCCGCTTGATGTCGAGTCCCATCGAAAAGCCGCAGTACGTGCACGTGCACACGCACTCGTTGCTCAGATACAGCGGAGCATACAACCCGATCGTCCTGCCGAAGCGCGCTACCGTGGCGGCATGCGCCGCCTGTGCAAGTTCCTCGAGGCTTGCGCCGCCGCATTCGGAGAGCAACGCGGCAGTTTGCTCGAGCGTCGGCGCGCCCTGCGCGGCAGCGCCGCGGACGGCGTCGGCGTCCGCGCGCGCGCCGCGCGCGAGCGCGCGTGCGATCGCTGCCGGGTCGAATTCCGTCGAAAAAGGCATGGCTCTACTCGAGGAAGCCTGTGAGCGGACTCGATGCCGTGGCGAGCGGCAGTTCAGGGGCGCGCCCTGCGAGGCGCGACATCCGCCCGGCCTCGACCCCGAGTTTGAACGCGCGAGCCATGCGTGCCGGTTGCGCGGCTGCCGCGATCGCGGTATTGACGAGCACCGCATCTGCGCCCATCTCCATCGCGGCAGAAGCGTGCGAGGGCACGCCCAGACCCGCGTCGACGATGACTGGCACGCGCGCCTGCTCGATGATGATCGCGATGGCGGCTTCCATTTTCAATCCACGCCCCGAGCCGATCGGTGCGGCAAGCGGCATGACCGCGGCGACGCCGACTTCTTCAAGGCGCTTGGCCAGCACCGGGTCGGCGTGGATGTACGGCAGCACGACGAAGCCTTCTTTGACGAGCGCTTCGCACGCTTTGAGCGTGTCCACGGGATCCGGCATGAGGTAGCGCGGATCGGGGATGACCTCGACTTTCACCCACGCCGGGAGGCCGGCGGAGCGAGCCAGACGCGCGAGGCGCACCGCTTCATCCGCATCGGCGGCGCCCGAAGTGTTCGGCACGATGAGGTAGCGCTCGCGATCGATGAAATCTGTTATCGGATTGCTCGGCGAGTCGAGCTCCACGCGCCGAAGCGCTACCGTGACGAGTTCCGCGCCGGAGGCGGCAAGCGCATCTGCCATCAACTCCGGGCTCGCGAACTTGCCCGTGCCGACGATGAGGCGCGAACGGAACGTCCGGCCGCCAAGTTCGAACAGGTCGGTCACTGCTTCTGCCACATACTCCTCCGGGATTGTTTCCGTTCTGCGGGATGTCGCGACAATCCCGGCTCGCGAACAGTCGCAGGGGAAACGCCCTAGCGCTAGGAACGGCCACTCCTACCGTTCGTTTCGCTCGGAGTTTCGGCTTTTCGCCCTCTGCCCAAGGAGGCCCAATGGCTACTGCTCCTCAGATCGACGCTGTCAACGAATTCCAGAACCTGTTCAAGATGTTGTTCAAAGGCCAGAACTGGATGCTGGCTCTGCCCATCCTCATCGGCTTCATCGTGGCCGGCATCGTGCTGGGCATCGTCTTCTTCATCGCGATCGCCCCGCTGTTGGGCGCGGCCATGATGAGCGGCAACAACAGCGCTGCGAACGCCGGCGCGGCCGGGCTAGGTTTCCTCAGCATTGTGCTCATCGGGATCGGCTGTCTCGTCGCCATCGTGCTCATCATGCTGACCTACGCGTGGGCGATCGAAGCAGCCGAACCAATGTGGGGCGGCGGCGCGCCTGATATCGGCGGCGGCATCGGCCGCGCGATGGGCAAACTTGGCCCCGTGGCCATCGGCGGAGGAATCGTCGCGATCGTGATGCTGCTGCTCGGCATCACGTTCATCGGACCGATCATCTGGGGATTCTTCTGCCTCTACGTCCTCCCTCTGATCGTGCTCGGCAACGAGGGCGGCACCGGCGCCATCGGCGCGTCGATCAAGTTGGTGCGCGAGAATCTCGGACCCACCTTGATGCTGCTGCTGGGGCTGATCGTCGTGGGCATTGCCGGCGGCATCGTCAACGCGATCCTCGGCATCATCCCGATCCTCGGGCACATCGTGGCTTTGGCCGTCAGCTCGGTCTTGGGCGCCTTCAACGTCCTGGCGATCGTGCGCTGGTACAAACTGCTCACCCACACGGGGACGGCGGTCGTCCCGACCTAAGACCGATGTAGCGTTCCGAACGAAGTTCGGATGTTGGGCGCAACCCTTCTGGGGCTGCGCCTCTTCTTTTTACTTGAAGACGCTATCTGGGATGTTGGGGTTGAGCGAATAGCTCTCGAAATCGGCGACCACGTGCGCTTTATATGATGGAAAGTTGAAGTCGCCGACCTGCCGGCTCGGCAACAGATAGCGCCCGCGCCGGCCGTTGCTCGTATCGACGTGGATCGTCGAACCGTCGCGGTAGAGCCAATCCTCATGGATCTCCGCATAGGTGCGGGGATCGACCGCGATCGCTGCATGGTCGAGGCTGCCTTCTGATTTCGGGGTCAAGAGAAGCACGATTGCCGTCGGCGCCGCGTCGCCGCCGCTCACCACGTCTACCCCATACTCCTTCGGCCACGATTCGGGCGTGCCGCGCGTGGCATAGAAGTGCTTGAATTGCTGGGCCGACTTCGGCAACGAATCGAAGACCAGCAGCGCTTTATCGGGTCGCTTGAAATAGTACGTCGCGTTCAGCCGGAACGGCAGCGTGATGAAGCTGTGCACCTTGATGTAGAAGTGCACGCGCGCGGTATACGAACGCAACGGAGCGTTGAGCGCCGTCATGCGCTCGAGCACTTGGCCCGCGCTTGGACCGTGCTGCGGCGCCGCTGAGAACAGCAAGAGCAGCGCGGCGGCGATCGCTTCCATCGGCTGGATCGAAATGCGCTACGGCTTGGCGCCGACTTTGGCGGAGATCGGCAGCGTCAAGTTGCTCGAGTGCACGGGCTGTACTTTCTGGCTCGGATCCATGTAATTGATCGCCTGGTTGACCGCGATGGCGGCCTCGGACGTGCCGCACGCGATCAGTTTGAGTTTGCCCGGATGCGAGATCACGTCGCCGGCCGCATAGATGCCCTTCACGTTGGTCTCTTGCGTGGCGGTGTTGACCTTGATGCCGCTGCCTTCGATCTCGATGCCCCACTTCTTCACTTCACCCAGGTCGGAGACGAAGCCGAGCGCGCACAGGATCATGTCGGTGGGCACGCGTGTCTCTTCTTTCGACTTGGTGTTGACGATCGTCACCGCCTCGACCTTGCCGTCGCCGTGCACTTCCTTGATCTCGTGGTCGGGCTGATGGATCGCGCTGACCGACGCGCGCAGCTGCCCGACCGTATGGGGATGCGCGCGGAACTGCGAGCGGTGCACCACGTCGACCGATTTCGCTTTCTTCGCGATGGCGAGCGCGTAGTCGACCGCCGAGTCGCCGCCGCCCACCACCACCACGCGCTTGTCCGCGAAGTCGTCGAAGTTGCGCGCGTAGTACGTCAAGCCTTTGCCTTCGAACTGCTCGGCGGTCGGGGCCGCGAGCTTGCGCGGCGTGAAGGCGCCGATGCCAGAGCACAGGACGACGGTCTTGCTCAAGTGCTCGGTTTTGTCGGTCGTCACTTTGATGTTGCCGTCGGGCAGTTTTTCGATGTGCTGCACGCGCTCTTCGAGGCATACCGCGTGCGGCCACTGCATGGCCTGCTCGATGCATGCTTTCACCAGATCCGCTCCAAGGATAGCGGGGTAGCCGGGCATGTCGTAGATCCATTTTTCCGGGTACAGCGCATAGAGCTGGCCGCCCAATTCAGGCAAAGCATCGATGACCTTGGCTTTGGCCCCGCGCATGCCCGCATAGAAAAGAGCGAAGAGGCCCGACGGGCCGCCGCCGATCGCGGTTATATCGAACAGTTCCACGCTCTAGGTATTAGACGCGAGGCCGGTCTTTCTTCTCAAGCGAGCTCAAAGGTAGCACCGCGCTGGAAGTTGTAGGCATCGACCTTCAGGGCCATGCGATCCGCTTAAGGAGGAATAGCCTGTGGCAACCTCTTCCGGCTCCAACAACGCCTGGCTTGCGGTGCTCCGCATCTTCACCGGCATCTTTTGGCTTTATCACGGATACGGCAAACTGACTAACCCGGAGTGGTCGGCGCCGAACGGCCTGATGGTCCAGATCGTGCAGAACATGATCAAAGACACGAGCGGGCCGTACCACGATTTCGTCGTCAACGTCGTGCTCACGCACGTGCAAGTGGTCGCGAACCTCGTCGCTTGGGGCGAACTGCTCGTCGGCGTCTCGCTGCTCCTCGGACTGCTCACCATCGCCGGCGGCATCGGCGGCGCTTTCCTGGCGCTGCAATACTTCATCGCGAAGGGCTCGTTCATGACGCTGGCCGGCTGGACGGCCTTCGATATGTTCACGGCGGTCGTGAGTCTCGTGTGCGCGCTTGCGCCGGGCGCGAGAACGTTTTCGCTCGATGCTCTGCTGTTCAGGGGCAGGCGACGCTAGGTAGCGGCCGTCGAGGCGCAGAAATCTAGCAGGCTTCTTCAATTCGTTTCAGCTTTGGAGGTCTTCGATGCTGACCAAGGTCCACCGGCCCACCCTCGACGATCTGTCGCTGATGCCCGGCAAGCGAGCGCGCTTGCACCGCATGCTCTACGAATACGGCCCGGGCAACGGCACGCTCTTGATGCTGCCGATCGATCAAGGCATCGAGCACGGACCGGTGGATTTCTTCGACAATCCGGAGAGCATCGACCAGGACTACATCTTTCGACTCGCCATCGAGGGCAATTACTCGGGCATCGCGATGCACATCGGACTGGCGAAGAAATACTTCTCGAAGTATGCCGGTAAGATCCCATTGCTTCTGAAGGTCAACGGCAAGACCAATGTCCCAAACGACGACGAAGCATTTTCACCGATGACGTCCAGCGTCGAGGACGCGGTGCGGTTGGGTGGGGACGCGATCGGCTACACGCTGTACGTGGGCAGTCCGCGGCAGGACGAGGACATCGCGCAACTCAACCGGGTGCGCCAAGATTGCGACCGCTACGGCATGCCGCTTTTCTTATGGTCGTATCCGCGCGGCAAGGCCATGAAGGAAAAGGGCGGCAACGATACGCTTTACGCGGTGGACTACGCGGCGCGTTTGGCGTGCGAGCTGGGCGCCGACGTCGTCAAACTCAACGTACCCAAGGTAGACGAGAACCTCGACAAGCAGCCTAAGCCCTACAACACGCTGCACCTCAGCGAGGAAGCGGCGATCGCCAAGGTCGTCAAGTCGGCGGGCAACACGCTTGTGTTGATCTCGGGCGGCAGCAAGGTCGGCGACGAAGACGTGATTCGCAAGGCCCGGATCGCCATGGACGCAGGAGTCACCGGGCTTATCTTCGGTCGCAATCTGTGGCAGCGCAAGTGGGATGACTCGCTAGCCATGACCGGCCGCATCCACGACATCCTGAAGGCCTACTCCGCCTAGCACCGGGCTGCTAGGTCGAAGGGCTCGGCACCGGCGCAGACGGGGTGTCAGACGCGATCGTCAACAGACCGTAGAAGCGGACGACGGCTAACGCGATGTAGCCGTTTAAGATGCCTTGAATGGCGAGCTGCACAAGGATTCCAACCCAGGGAATAAAACCCAAGACGAACTGCGGGATGAACGCGGCGATCGAAACGACGATGAATGCCAACACCAGCACCATCGTCTCGGCGGCGTTTCGGCTTACTAGTCTGAAGGAGTCGGCGATCGCCTGCGTCGCGGAGCGATTGCCAAGAACGATGAAGGCCGGGCCATATATCAAAAGGACGGCGATGATAATCGGACCGACGATCGTGATCAATGATATGAGAACCATCACGAGGATCAGCAGTTGAAACGCGGCCAACTGCAGCAGTTTTGAAACGGCTCGGTTGAAGCCCCGGTCGAAAGCCGGATCGCCGTCGGCCCAAACGGGGTCGGCCGCTGCTAACGTCCACGCATAGGCGAATGCGTTCACAATGCTGGCGACGACGATGGCGAGAACAAAGACCAGGATGATCGTCGCGATTTGAGTCGGCGTTATGTCGGGTGGCTTCGATGACGCGCTTGTCGCAGCCGGCAAGATCGTGGGGCCAATGACGAGGAGAAAGGCGCCCGCACCAAGCATGGCACCGACGATCTGCCCGACAACCACCGGTAGGCCAAGCAGCCAGTTGCGCTTTTGAAACAGCTTCTTGAATGCGTTCGTCGCCTCGGCGACGGGTTCGAACGGAGCGGCCACGACGTTTGACCTGTCTTTTCGTGCGCTAGCCGGCGGTTGATTTCCAGGGGCGCAGCGTGATGCGCAGGTGCGCCTCCTGATACGGATCGTTGGCGACGAAATCGCGCGCGGCGGCTTCATCCGGCAGTTTGAGGATATACATGCCGCCTTTGCCGTCCTCGAAGGGACCTGATTCGGTGACGACGCCCCTTTGCCGGGCCGCCTCGATATAAGCGCGATGGCGATCCAACACCTTGGCGCGCGCTTCCATATCCGTGTAGTCCACTAGCACTACGTAGCGCATAGTTGCAGCGTGATGCCTCCTTGAGCGCCGGCTTCCGCCAAGACGCTGTGTCCGCTTCGAAATTCTCCGGCCAGCACCGCTTTGGCCAGCGGCGCGCTTAAGCGGCGTTCGAGCACGCGACGCACCAACCGCCCGCCTTGACGCTGATCTTCGGCTTCAGCCGCCAGTATCTCGAGGGCGGCGTCCGACACCCGCAGCGCGATGCCTTTCTCCGCCGCTGCCGCCACGAGGGGTCGCACTTGCAGGGCGATGATGTGGCGGATCTGCGAACGCCCCAACGGGTGGAAGACGACCGCGTCATCGAGCCGGTTGAGCAATTCGCTCGAAAGATGCTCGCCCACGCGGGAAAGATCGCCCGAACTCGGCGCCGTCGCGGTCAAGATGACGAGCGCGTTGCGGAAATCCACCGCTCGCGATTGCGAATCCGTGAGCCGCCCGTCATCGAGCAGCTGCAGCAGCAGGTCGACGACTTCCGAATGCGCTCGATCGATTTCGTCGAACAGCACGACGCTGTACGGGCGACGGCGCACGGCCTCGGTGAGCTCGCCAGCGCGCTCGTGACCGGAGTAGCCCGGTGGCGCGCCGACCAGCCGCGTCACCGCTAGCGGCTGCGAGAACTCAGACATGTCAAAGCGCAGGAGCGCGTCGTCGCTCCCGAACAACGCCGCCGCGGTGGCTCGCGCCAGCTCCGTCTTGCCGACGCCGGTCGGTCCCACGAATAGGAGCGCGCCCATCGGGCCGCGATGCTCTTTCATGCCGGCGCGCCCGCGGCGCACGCACTCGGCGACAGCTCGCACCGCGTCGTCCTGGCCTACGATGCGCTCGCTCAGCAGATCTTCGAAGCGCAGCAGCCGTTCGGCTTCCCCGCTTTCAAGCGTGTCCAGAGGCACGCCCGTCCAGCCCGAGACGATCCGCGCGATATCCGCCGCGCCCACTTCATGTTCGCCGCGCAGCGCGACCATCGCGCACGCTTCGTCGAGCACGTCAAACGCCTTGTCCGGCAGGTTGCGGTCCATGATATAGCGCGCGCTCAACTGCACGGACGCGGCAAGCGTTTCGTCGGCGATGCGCACGCGATGGTGGTGCTCGTAGCGGTCGCGCGTGCCGCGCAACATCTCCAACGCAGCTTCCGGCGACGGCTCCTCGATGACGATCGGCGCAAAGCGGCGCTCGAGCGCCTCGTCGGACTCTATGTAGCGCCGGTATTCATCGAACGTGGTCGCCCCGATGCAGCGGATCTCGCCGCGCGCCAGCGCTGGTTTGAGCATGTTGGCCGCGTCCACCGTCGAGCCTTCGGCGCTGCCGGCGCCGACGATGGTGTGCAGTTCGTCGATGAACAAGATGACGTCGTCCGGCCAGCGCGCCAGCTCCTCCAGCACGCGATTGAGGCGAGCTTCGAATTCGCCTCGATACTTCGTGCCCGCTACGACGCCGGCGAGCGTCAAGGCCAAAACGCGGCGGCCGATGAGCGTGCGCGGCACGTCGCCCCGCGCCATGCGGCGCGCGAGTCCTTCGACGATGGCCGTCTTGCCGACGCCGGCGTCCCCGATGAGCACCGGATTGTTCTTGTTGCGGCGGGCGAGGATCCGGATGATGCGCTCGATCTCGGTGTCGCGCCCGATGACGGGATCGAGGCGGTTCTCGCTCGCAAGCTGCGTGAGATCGCGCGAAAACGAGTTGAGCATCGGCGTCCGGTGGCGATTGGGAGTCGCGGCGAAGCCGCCGCGAGGGCGCTCGGCGGTCGCGCCTTCAGGCGCCTGAGTCGCGACATCGGGATTCGAGCGCGACAGTCGTTCGGCGAACAGCGCGGCGCCCAAACCTGCGGCGATCGCCGCCAGCGCCGCTCCCCCGAGCACCGCGAGCCCGCTGCGCGTCTGCGCCGCCATGCACTGCGCGCACAGGGAAGCTACTGCGATTTTGCCGCCACGCAATATCGGAGCAGATCCGACCGCAGGCCGTTTGCCGCAACGCTCGCACGCCGCCGCCGCGCTCACCGCGCACCGAACCAGACTTCGAGCAGCTCGTGAAGCATGCGCGCCGTGGCGCCCCAAATGCGCCCACCCGCGACGTCATAGTAGTAGCGCAGGCGGCTCACTCCGCCCCATTCGAGCCACTGCGTGCCACAGGCGCCCGGCGCCGTGAGTTCGCGCAGCGACACGATCACGGGGCGCTCCACCTCGAGCGGATCGCAGATCAACTCGGGCATGCGCGTCAAGTGTCCGACGACCGGCGTGATGATGTAGCTGCTCGCGATCGTGTGGACGTCGTCCAGCTGCCCGAGCAGCGTGACGTCGGCGCGCTGCAACCCCAACTCTTCGTTCGCCTCGCGCAGCGCCGCATCGGTCACGTTCCTATCTTCAGCTTCGATCGAGCCGCCGGGGAAACAAATCTCGCCTTTATGCTCAAGCACGGAGTGGGTTCGCTGGAAGAGGAGCAGGATGAGGTCGTCGTCCGATCCGATGATCGGCACGAGCACCGCCGCTCTCCGGGTGGCAGGTGCGTCGCGCAGCGCAAGCGGGCGGCGCGCGGCGAGCCGTTCCCGCAAGAGCTGGATACCGGGGGCGGCGCCCGCGTGTTTCAGGTGCGAACCTACGTCTTTGGAAGGAGTTCCTCGCGCCATGCGGCGGCGATGCGCTCGAGCGTTCCCTCGTCGACCCGCTCGGGATCGTCTTCGAAATCGTCGAGGTCGGTGACCAATTGCAGCAGCTCGGGCAAGGGCACCTCGCGAGGATCCTTGTCCGGATGAGCCTGCGCCAACTCGAACCCGATGTCTTCAACGTCTTGCCAAGTAAGGCCCATTTAGCTGCTACAACCCCCATGCGTCGCGGCGGACCTTTTGGTTGGGCACCCGTGTGCCGCGAACCTCTGTTCTCCGCTGGATGCGCTACACGATGCCGACGATATTGTAGCCGGCGTCTACGTACAGGACTTGGCCGCTGATGCCGGACGAGAGATCCGAGGCGAGAAACGTCGCGACGTTGCCGACGTCCTCCGCCACCACGTTGCGGCGCAGCGGCGAACGCTTCGCGACCTCCCCGACGATGTTCGTGAAGCCGCTGACCGCTCGAGCCGAGGCGGTCTTGATCGGACCGGCCGAGATAGCGTTGACGCGCACCCCGCCTTCTTCGCCGAGATCGAGCGCCAGATACCGAACGACCGACTCGAGAGCGGCTTTGGCCACCCCCATGACGTTGTAGTTCATGACCGCGCGCACCGACCCCAAATACGTCATCGCCATGACCGACGCGTTGGGGTTGAGGAGCGGCCGCAGCTCCCGGACCAAAGCGACGAGCGAATATGCGCTGATATCGAGCGCCAGCGAAAAACCATCTCGCGTCGTGGCGTAGAATTTGCCGCCGAGTTCTTCCTTGCGCGCAAAAGCCAAGCTGTGCACGAGCGCGTCGAGCTTGATCCCTTTTGATTCCAGCGAGGCGCGCAGCGCGGCGATGCTTTCGTCTTTGCCCACGTCGCAGAGCGTCGTATGCGCGTCGCCCAGCTCCACGCCGAGCTTTTCGACTTCGTCCCTGGTGCGCTCGCCTTCATAGGTGAGCGCGAGAGCGGCCCCGTGCGCGTGAAGCGCCTTTGCGATCGCGTATGCGATGCTCCAGCGGTTCGCCACCCCCATGACGAGCGCGGTCTTGCCCGACAACAGCCGGTCCATGCCCGCCGCTTATTTCTTGGCCGCGTCGAAGCGCTTGGCTATCGCGTCCCAGTTCACGACGTTCCACCACGCCTTGAGGTAGTCGGGCCGCCGGTTCTGATATTTCAAATAGTAGGCGTGCTCCCAAACGTCGTTGCCCATGACCGGCTTGTGGCCTTGCGACATCGGGTTGTCCTGGTTGGGCGTGCTGACCACTTGCAGCTTGCCGTCCGCGACGACGAGCCACACCCAACCGCTGCCGAACTGCTTGACGCCGGCGTCTTGGAATTGCGTCTTGAACGTGGCAAGGTCGCCGAACGTGCTCTTGATGGCGTCGGCAAGCGCGCCTTTGGGGTCGCCGCCGCCGCCTGGTCCCATGATCTCCCAAAACATGCTATGGTTCACATGTCCGCCGCCGTTGTTGCGCACGGCCGTGCGGATGTCGTCGGGCACCCCGCTCAAGTTCTTGATGAGATCCTCGACGCTCTTGCTGCCGAGCTCGGGATGTTTCTCGATCGCGGCGTTGAGGTTGTTCACGTACGCGGCATGATGCTTGTCGTGGTGCAGCGTCATGGTCTCCTTGTCGATGTGCGGCTCGAGTGCATCGTATGCATACGGCAGGTTCGGTACGGTAAAGGGCATGGCTCTCGCTCCCCTCGTGGATACGCATGTGCGCAGTAAAAGGCTTGAACGAATTGCACTTCCGCGGCGCAAGTCCTAGCGCAAAACCAGGGACTCATGTCGCGTTTTGGCGTATTGTTGCACGCTCCAATGCGTGTGACGATTCGATTGTTCGCGTCCCATCGAGAAGCGCTCGGACGCAGCTCGTTGCAAGCCGAACTGCCGGAGGGCACTACGGCCGCCGGCGCGTTCGCGCGCCTTGCGCAAGAGCATCCATCGCTTGCTTCGTCCGCTCGCAGCGTCGCCTTTGCGGTGAACCGCGAACACGCGCCGCCCGAAACGGCGTTGCGCGACGGCGATGAGTTGGCGCTGCTTCCCCCAGTAGCCGGCGGATGAGCAGACATTTCGTCCTCACCCACGAGCCGCTTGACGAATACCTCGCGGCGCAAGTCATCTCCCAAGACGGCGCCGGCGGCGTTGTGACCTTCGTCGGTCGCGTGCGCGACAGCGCACGCGGACATGAGGTCACGCGGCTCGAGTACGAGGCGTACCCCGAAATGGTGGAGCACGTCTTCGCCGACATCGCCGCGCAAGCGCGCAAGCAGTTCGCCATCACGGACATCGCGATCCATCATCGCGTAGGCGCGCTGGAGATCGGCGACGTGAGCGTGGTCATCGCGGTGTCGGCGCCGCACCGCGGCGCCGCATTTGACGCATGCCGTTACGCGATCGACCGGCTCAAGCTCATCGCGCCGATCTGGAAGAAGGAACACTCACCCGACGGCGCCGTTTGGGTGGACGATAGACCCTAAAAAAGCGCGGGACCTCTGCAGTCCTGCGCTCTTTTATGTCATGCTCGATTTCGTGGGCTAGTAGTCGTCCTCGGCGTGCTCGGGGTGGAACTCTTCCTCTTCCTCGCCGAAACCTTCTTCCTCGAACTCCTCGTCTTCGTACTCTTCCATCGGCAACACCGCGTCCGCAGGCTCTTCGTGGACGGCGTCTCGCACCGCCGGTTCGCGCGCCGGTCGGCTTGGTTGTGGCTTCAACGCGGCCGGGGCTTTCTTCGCCTTCGCCTTCGGAGCCGCTGCTCTCGCGCGCTTCGGCGGTCTCTTGGCGTGTGCGCGCAACCTGCCTCGGCTCGGTTTCTTCTTCGCCGCAGACTTCGCTCGTTTGACGGAGCGCTTCACGCGTTTGGGGCGCGCGGGCGTTTTCTTTCTCACCGCGCGCTTCTTCGGTTTCCGCCTCATGCCTTGGGCCCTCCGGTGGCGCGCCGCTTGTCGCTCGGACCTAGAGTCTCCTGCCGTCGTTTGTCAGGGCCGGATGGGCCTGACTTCAAGGACATTTCGGCTGGCGGGGAAGACTCCGGGATCGCCCTTCACGGGAGTCAGTTTCACCCACAGCAAGCATGGACCGACGAGGTCCTCGCGGACGTGCACTTGGCCTTCGTACAGCATGTCGCTGCTGCGGGCGAAGACGTAGCGCCGAAAGTCGGGCGGCGGCTCGCCTGAGCCGCGCGCGAGGCCGGCCTCGCACTGGCCGACGAAAGCGCGCCGGAAGTGCACCGCGACGTCCAACACGTCTCCCGGATTGTACACCTCCCGTTGTGGCGAATATTCGACGCGTTCGATGTCCATTCTGGCTGCGAGGAGTTCGCTCCACCCCTGCCTCGCCCTGCGGAGGGCGAGAGCAATCGCTCTCGCGAACCGTTTGCAGAACCATCATGGACGCCGCCTTCATTAAGAAGCTTGAGGAGATCGTCGGCCCCGCGCTCGTGCTGTCGGGCGTGGATGACCTGCGCTGCTACCAGTATGACGGGTCGATAGACAAGGCGCTACCGGAGCTCGTCGTCATCCCGGAAACGGCCGAACAGATCGCGAGCATCGTCCAAGCCTGCAACGAGCGCGGCTATCCGTATCTCGCGCGTGGCGCCGGGACGGGCCTTTCCGGCGGCGCGATCGCAGAGCTCGGCGGCGTGGTGATTTCGACGGCGCGACTGCATCGCGTGCTCGAGATCGACGTGGAAAACCGGCTCGCCGTGGTCGAGCCCGGTGTGGTGAACGCGGAGATCTCGGCCGCCGTCAAGCAGTATGGGCTCCAGTACATCCCCGATCCCTCGAGCATGGCGGCGTGCACGATCGGCGGCAACGTCGCCGAAAATTCGGGCGGACTGCACTGCCTCGCGTATGGGGTCACGACCAACCATACGCTGGGCGTCGAGTTCGTGACTGCGGACGGCGAAATCCAATGGCTCGGCGGCAAGACCGCGGACCCTCCCGGCTACGACCTCCTTGGCGCATTCGTGGGTTCGGAGGGCACGCTTGGCATCGCGACCAAGGTGGTCGTGCGGCTTACCCCGCTCGCGGAGACTGCGCGCACGCTGATGGCGGTGTTCGATTCGGTGGATGACGCATCGCAGGCCGTATCCGACATCATCGCGGGCGGCGTCATTCCCGGCGCGCTCGAGATGATGGATCGGCTTGCCACGGAAGCGGTCGAAGCGTTCGCGCAAGCCGGCTTCCCCACCGACGCGGCGGCCATTTTGATCATCGAGGTCGACGGCCTGCGCGAAGCCGTCGACGAGCTGACCGCTTCCGTGCGCAACGTCTGCTCACGCAACCGCGCGCGCGAGGTGCGTCTCGCGCGCGACGCAGCCGAGCGCGATCGCATTTGGCTGGGCCGCAAAGGCGCGTTCGGCGCGATGGGAAGGCTGAGTCACAGCTACTACGTGCAGGACGGCGTCATACCGCGCAGTCGCTTGCCCGAGGTGCTGCGCGAAATCGGCGAGATCGGCACGCGCTATGGGCTGCGCATCGCAAACGTGTTTCACGCGGGCGACGGCAACCTCCATCCGCTTATCCTTTTCGACGACAAGGTGCCGGGCGAGGTGGACAAAGCGATCGCCGCGGGCGCAGATATCCTGCGCGCCTGCGTGCAACGCGGCGGGTCGATCTCGGGCGAGCACGGCATCGGCATGGAGAAGCGCGATTGCATGACGCTTCAGTTCTCGTCGGACGACCTGGCCCTGATGGCGCGCGTCAAGAGCGCATTCAACGATCGCCGTCTTTGCAATCCGCTCAAGGTGTTCCCCACCTCGCGACGCTGCGGGGAAGCCGCGCGCAAGGTCGATCGAGGCGCCTTGGCTCCTGAAGTAGCGGCTGCGGCCGGACCGGCGTTTTAGAGGGCGAGGCGGATGCTCGGCTCGACACCCTTTTCGGTCGCCCTCGCCGACGTCTTGCACGACCGCTTGAGCGTGCACCCGCAGGATTGCGCGCGGTTTCAGGTCGCCGGCCGCACGCCGCGGCTGGTGGTGTCGCCGCGCAGCGTCGAGGAGGCGGCCGAGGCCGCGGCCGGCATCGCGGCGGAGAATGCCTCGCTCATCGTGCGCGGGGCCGGCACGAAATCCTCGCGTCCGCCTTCTCTGCGGCAACTCGACGCGGTGCTCGACATGTCGCAATGCTCTGGGGTGCTGGAGCACGCGCCCGGTGATCTCACGGTGACGTTGCTGGGCGGCACGCCTTGGTCCCAGCTGCAAGCGGCTTTGGGCAAGCATGGTCAGTTCTTTCCCTGCGACACCGCGTTCGAGGCTCGCGCCACCGTCGGCGGCGTGCTCGCCGCCAACAGCAACGGAGCCCTTCGCCAGCGCTACCAGTCGCTGCGCGACAACGTGTTGCAGATGCGCGTGGCGCTTTCCGACGGACTCGTCGCGAAGAGCGGCGCCAAGGTCGTGAAGAGCGTCGCCGGCTACGATGCGCACAAGTTGTTCGTCGGTTCGTGGGGCACGCTCGGCGTTATCGGGGAGGTCACGCTCAAGGTCGCGCCGCTGCCCGTCGCGGAGCGGCTCTTGATCGCCGCGTTCGGCGCGGCGGCGCCGGCGGTGGATGCGGCGGTGAAGATCGCCCGATCGAATCTTTTCGTGGCAGCGACCACGCTGCACGACTTGCAGTCTCTGCGGCGCGTCGCCGCATTGCGCACGTGGTCGGGCGCCGCCGCATGGAATCTCGTCGTGCGCTGCAGCGGCAGCCGCGCCGGAGTGGACCGGCAAATCGACGCGGTCTTCTCTGGGGTCACGACTGCCGGGGCCACAGCGACGACCCCCATCGAAGCGAGCGGCGTCAGCCGGGCGTGGTCCGACATCGCCGAGCTTGCCGGCGGAGCGCACTACGCGGCCGACGAGTTCGTGGTGGCGAAATTCGCGTGTCTCCCGACGCAGACAACCGCGCTAGCCGACGCCGTACGAACAGTCTGGCCCGGTGCGGAACTCACGGCACATCCGGCGGTCGGTGTGGTTTTCGCGCACGTGCGCGCTGCGGCGGATAGCGTGAGCGCCTCGACGCTGGCGCCGCTCTGGCGCAGCGTCAAAGAGAACGCCTGGACCGCGTCTTTTTTGGCTGCGCCGACGGATCTTTCCGACGGGCTGGCCGCGCCCGTGCCCGAAACAAGCCCGATCAAGATCATGCGCCGCCTGAAAGCGGCGCTTGACCCGGCCGGCGCCTTTGACCCCGGCCGTTTCTTGGCCGGCATTTGATGTTCGAAGCCGAAGCATGATCCAAACCAAGGGCTATTCCGGACCCGAGCGGCCGGCCGACGAAGACCTCGCCAAGTGCACGCGCTGCGGGCTGTGCGAGCAAGCCTGCCCGACCTATCGAGACCTCGGGGTGGAAGCCGACTCGCCGCGCGGACGCGTCTTCCTCATGAAGCAAGTCGCGGACGGCGAAACCGATATCAGCGCCCACCTCGCCGAACATCTCTACCTGTGCCTGGGCTGTCGCGCCTGCGAGACCGCGTGTCCCTCCGGCGTCCCGTATGGCCGCCTTCTCGAATACGCGCGCTATCAAATAGAAGAGCGCGGCGAACTCTCGCCCGCGCGCCGCGGCTGGCGCGGCTTCCGCCGGGTCGCCTTCGAACAGCTTCTTCCCAACGGCCGCCTGTTCGCGCTCGCGATGTGGCCCGCTCGTTTGCTGCAGCGCTTCCCGGGCCTGGCCGCGTTCGTGCGCTCTCTGCCGATGCCGCGGCGCGCGCGCAACCTGCTCGCCATGATTCCGATGACCGAGCGCGGCGCGCGCGGTGGTTTGCCAGAAGTGATCCCCGCCGAGGGCGTTCGGCGGGCGCGCGTCGGCTTGTTCGCCGGCTGCGTCATGAGCGCGCTGTTCGGTCACGTCCACGAGGCCATGGCGCGGGTGCTGCGTCACAACGGCTGCGAGGTGATCGTGCCGCGCGGGTATCGCTGCTGCGGAGCGCTCAACGTGCACGCGGGCGAGCGCGATATCGCGAAAGCCATGGCACGCGACGTCATCGATGCGTTCGCGCCGTTTGAAGTGGATGCGATCGTTTTGAACTCGGCGGGCTGCGGTGCAGTGATGAAAGAATACGGAGAACTGCTGCGGCATGATGAGCAGTATGCCGAGCGCGGCGTCGCGTTTGCCTCGAAAGTGAAAGACATCACGGAATTCTTGGTCGAGCTCGGCGTGCGCGACGATTTCGGCAAGCTCGCAAAACGCGTCACCTACCAAGATGCGTGTCACCTCGCGCACGCTCAGCGCGTGCGCCGGCAGCCGCGCAAACTCTTACAGTCGATACCCGGGCTTGAATACGTCGAGATGCAATGGGCCGATCGCTGCTGCGGCGCGGCCGGCGTCTACAGTCTGACGCAGCCGGAGATGTCCTCGCGCATCCTCGCCGAGAAGCTTGATTGCATCGAGCGCACCGGGGCGGACATCGTCGCGTTGGGCAATCCTGGTTGCCACATGCAGATCCAGGCCGGGCTCATGCAACGCGGATCGTCCACCCAAGTGCGCCACTTGATTGAAATCGTGGACGACGCATACCGCGCGGCCTCACCTTAGCGTCACTAGTTTCTTGTGAGAAGTCGGTCCGTTGTTACATGAGAAAATTATGTGAGAAAGTCGGTCCGCTGGCACAAAGGTTACAGCAGCGGGACTCCTCTTTTAGGGTAACAAGGCCCCGGAGGGAGGGGTCCTACATAGGGGTCAGACTGACGTTTTGCGTGACCATGGAATTATTGCTGATAACTACATTGGGATTCGTGTACGTCATATAACCCGGAGCGCTGATCACCAGCGTCACCGTGCCGGCTGGTATCCCTGAGAGCGAGTAGTATCCCTGTGCGTCCGTCTGTCCAACATGATACGAGTTGTCTTGCGGCGTCACGCGCACACCCGCTCCGGCTATGGGCCCTGTCGGGCCGGTCACGACTCCACTGATGACACCGATTTGCGGGCTGGGTGACGGCTCAGCTTTTATGATGCCGCAGCCGGACGAAAGCGCGGCGACGGCAAGCAAGGCAAGCGGAAACCAGTATCGGGGCGTCACGGGCGGCACGGATTCGGGCCCTTGCGACCCGAGCCCTGGCCACGCGTCGTGCGGGAAGCGGGAGGCGAGTATCCAAGTACATGGCAAGGAGCGAGGCTATTAGCGAGTCGCGATCCTGGGGTGTAGAGCCCAGCCCGGGGCTTGGTGGGACGAAACTTGGGGAGCCCCAGTGGGTTGCACCTGGGCTTTTGTCGGGCTACGACGCGGCTTTTTACACCCAGCTCCTGGCGCTGGCGACCGGCAATCCCGAAGATCACTTCTTCAGCCAAGTACACGCGGCGCTTCGTTCTCACATCCACGCCCCGATCGTCATCGCCGCCACCGCGGATCCTCTGTCGCGCGATGGTTTCCGCATTCGCTATCAGCGCAACCTTGAAGATCGCTCCGCGCTCCCGACCATTCCGAACAATCTCATCGTCCAAGCCCTGCGCGCCGGCAAGCCGACGCAGTTCGGGCGGGCCCCGGATGACTTCTCACCTGATGCACCGCCGCCCGGCAGCGGCTCGACGATCGTCTCCCCGATCAAGCTCGACGGCCGCAATGCCGGCTATCTAGCCGTGCGCAGCCCGCGCGACGGACTCTTCAGCACGCGCGACTTGGACTACGTAGGCGCCGCGGCCGCCGTCAGCGCGCTCGTGGTTCGCAACGTCGCCCTTTCCGAGGAGACGCGCTCGCGCAGCCAAGAGCTGCGGCTGATGCTCGAAACGGCGCGCGCGCTCGCGTCGGAACGCGATCTGCGGCGTTTGTTCCATCGCCTGCACCGCCTCATCGGCGGCGTGTTGGACGCATCGACTTTCTGGGTCGCGCTCGGCTCATGGGAACGTGAGCGCATGACGATCGCGTATTGCGTCGACCACTATCAGTTGCTCGATGTCGAGGAGCCGCTGCCGCTTCAAGGTTCGCTCTGCGGTCAGGTCTTCCGCGATGGCGTGCCGCTCATCTTCCGCACCCCGGAGGACTGGAAACCGTATCAGATCGTGACCCAAGGCGATGACGACGTCGTGTCGGCGTTGGTGGTCCCACTGCGCATCGGTGCTCGTTCCATCGGCGTCATGTCAGTGCAAAGCCAACGACCGCATGCCTACACGGAGCGCGATCGCGATCTCCTGGTCGCCGTCGCCGAACAGGCCGCGATCGCGGTCGAGAACTCGCAGGCGGTCAGCCAAGCCGACAAGAGGGCCGGCGAACTGCGGCTCTTGGCGGAAGTGTCGCGCGCGCTGACCGCGCGCATCACGCTCAAGGAGCTCTGTCAAACCGTGTGCGATGAAGTTCGCCGCGTGATGGAGGCGCCCGGGTTCTTTGTCGCGCTGCGCACGGACGAGAACAAGCTGCGCATGGAATTCATCATCGAAGGTCACGTGCCGCTCGAAGTCCCGGATCAGCCGCTCGAGAACTCGGCGTGCGAGCGGGTCGTCACGACGAACCAGACACTGGTGCTCAATACGCTCGAGGAGATAGAAAACCAGCCGCACCATGTGGCCGGACCCGACGTGTCGCACGTCCGCTCGAGCGCGATGGCGCCGCTGCGGCTGGGCGACCGCTGCCTCGGGGTGATCTCCGCCCAGGCGTACCGGGAAAACGCATACGACGAATCGAGCGTGCGGCTGCTGACGGCCATCGCCGAACAGATGGCGCTCGCGGTGCAGAACGCGCAGTTGTACGCCGATGCGAAGCAACGCGCGGATGTGGATCCGCTGACCAACGTCTACCACCATCGCTTTCTCAAGACGCGACTGGAAGATGAGATCCTGCGTTCTTCGCGCAGCCGCAAACCGGTCGCCTTGATGATGCTCGATCTCGACAACTTCAAACAGGTGAACGACGTCCACGGCCACCTCGTCGGCGACGAGGCGCTCAAGAAGGTGACCCACGTCCTCCTCGACTGCTGCCGCGGCTCGGACGTGGTGGGGCGCTACGGCGGCGATGAATTCATGGTCATCCTGCCCGACACCGATCGCGCCGCCGGGGAGAGCGTGGTGGCGCGCGTCGAGACCGAGCTCACCAGCTGCGAGCTTGTGCTCGGCAACGCGCGGCTTCCCCTCAAATGCTCCATCGGCCACGCCGTCTTCCCCGAAGACGCGTCGACCGCCGCCGAACTCATCGCGCGCGCCGACGCCGAGCTCTATCAAGCCAAACGCGGCGGGCGCTCGCCGGCGCGGGCTCAGCGCGTCGGCACTTCCGTGCTCAAGCTGGAAGGCGACTTCGAACCCGTCGCCGAGCTGCTCGCCGCCCTGGTGGCCCGCGACTCGGCGATGCGCACGCATCTCGAACACGTCAACCGCCTTGCTCACGAATTCGCGGGCGCGCTCAAACTCTCAAAGGCTGATGCGAACTCGCTCCTGCTCGGCGCTACGCTGCACGACGTCGGCAAGATCGCGCTGCCGCACAAGCTGCTGACCAAGCCGGGCGGACTGTCGCACGAGGAGAGGGACGTCGTGCGCAGGCATCCCGTGCTCGGCACGGTCCTCATAGAACACATCCCAGGCTTCCGCGATGCGGCCGTGGCGGTGAGGCACCACCACGAACGCTACGACGGCAAAGGCTATCCCGACGGTCTCAAAGGCAAAGACATCCCGTTTCTGGCGCGGGTCGTCACGCTGATCGACGCGTTTTCGGCAATGGTCATCGACCGGCCGCATCACAAGCGCATCAGTCATGCGGCGGCGGTGCGCGAGCTTCGAAAGAGCTCGGGCACGCAGTTCGATCCTGAGCTCGTCGACCGCTTTGCCCGCATCGTGGAGAGCGGCGGCGGTCTCTAGGCCATCATGCGAACCGACATACGCGAAGAGGAGACCCGCAAGGCGCATTGGTACGCCGAGCTTCTTTCGCTCGCCCGCTTCGGAGCGCGCGAGTTCTTCGAGCGCCTGCACTCGGCGCTCGACCACAAACTCGATGTCGGTTTCTTCATCGCCGTGACGTGGGTGCGCACCGATCTCTCACGTTTTCAAGAATGGTATCGCGCGGGCACGGCGGAGGCCCACGAGCTCAGCGAGCTCGATCGCGCGGCGCGCGAAGCCGCTCCGTTCGCAGCGACACTGGTGCACGACACTACGGGTCGCGCGTTCATGTCGGCGATCGTCGCTCCGCTGCGCCCCCACGGCCAGCGCGCCGGCTACATCGCCGTCGCAACGAGAGCGCCCGATGCGTATCGCAGCGAGGACGTCGAGGTCCTCGCGGCTGCGGCGGAGGTCGCCGGGCTGCGCATCGACGCCGCCGACGCGTTTGAAGAGGCGCGGGCGCGCGGGGTTGAAACGCGCATGCTCCTTGAGACGGCTCGCGCGCTGTCGTCCGAGCGCGACCTGCAGCGCCTTTTCCAACGCTTCCACCAACTCGTCGCCACGGTCATGGAGGCGCACACGTTTTTCATCGCGCTGGGCGAGCGAGAGTCCGACCGCATCGAATACCAATATGCGGTCGACGCCGACCGTCCGGTCCATCTCAGCGAAGGGACGCTCTCGAACACCGTCGCCGGTCGCGTCTTCCGGGATGGCGCTCCGCTGCTCATGCGAACGGTCGCTGATTGGGCCGAGTTTCCGGACACGCTCGTCGGCGGCGACGACCACGAACTCGATCCGCGTTCGGCCATCTACGTCCCGATGCGAGTCGGCGACCGGACGGTCGGCGTCATCTCGGCGCAGTCCGCTCGGCCGCGCGCCTACACGGAACGCGACCGCGACCTGCTGATGGCGATCGCCGAGCAAGCCACGATCGCCGTCGAGAACTCGCAATCGATCCTGCGCGCCGAGCAGCAGGCGAAGGAATTGCAGATGCTCGCCGAGGTGTCGCGCGCGCTCTCGGCTCAGCTGTCGGTCAAAGCTCTTTGTCAGACGGTGTGCACGGAGGTCCGCCGGGTGATGGACGCGCCGGTCTTCATCGTCGCGCTGCGCGACGGCAGCGCGGATGAACTGCGCGTCGAGTACGCCTCTGAGGACGACGCCGAAAAAGAGAACGTCAACTATCCGCTGCGCAACTCGTTGGCAGAGCAAGTCATCGCGACGGTGCAGCCGGTCATGCTCGACACCCACGCCGCGCTGCAGCAAGCGCCGCATCGGCTGCTGGCCGGAAGCGGACCGGTGCCAGGTTCCCTCATCATGGCGCCGCTCCGGCTCGGCGATCAGTGCATCGGAATCCTGTCGGCGCAATCGTACAAGGAGCGCGCCTACGACCACACCAGCGTGCGCCTGCTCACCGCGATCGGCGAGCAGATGGCGCTCGCGGTGCAAAACGCCCAGCTGTTCCGCGACGCGAAGAATCGCGCCGATCGCGACCCGCTCACCGACCTGTATCACCATCGCTACCTCCACGCGCGTCTCGCCGAAGAGATCAGTCGCGCCAAAGCGCGCTCGTACCCGCTGACCGTGATGATGCTCGATTTGGACAATTTCAAAGCGGTCAACGACGAGCATGGCCACGTCGCGGGCGACACGGGCCTGAAGCTGGTCACCGACGCGCTGCTGCGCGCCTGCCGCACGAGCGACGTGGTCGGGCGTTACGGCGGGGACGAGTTCATGCTCATCTTGCCGGACATCGGGCGCGGCGAAGCTTCGCGCATCTTAGAACGGATCGCCTCGAACCTGCGCAGCCTGCAACTGCCGACGCCCTCCGGCGCTCTCGTGTCGCTGCCCTGCTCGATCGGCACCGCGACATATCCCGACGACGGCGCGAGCGCCACGGACATCGTGGCCGCGGCCGACGCCAACCTCTACGAACGCAAACGCCAAACCCGCAGCGGGCGTGGCCTGCCGGACGTGGGGCCGACTAGTGCGCGAACAGCGGGGTCTTGACGAGCCCGTTGAGGATGAACTGAACCGCCAGCGCTGACAGGATGATGCCGAGCAGGCGGGTTATCACGCTCACTCCCGTCTTGCCGATCCAGCGGAGCACGAATTGCGCACCGCGCATGCACAGCCAGGCAGCCAGCAGCGCGACCGCGTACGCCGCGAAGACGATCACCAGCTTCACCCGGTCCCCCTGAGCCAAGCTGACGAGCAGCAAGACCGTGGCGATCGTGCCCGGGCCCGCCAGCATGGGGATCGCGAGCGGAAAGACGGCCGGGTTGTCGTGTTCGAGCGCCTCTTGCTCCTCCTCGGGCTTCACGCGCGCACCGGATTGCCGCCCGAACAACATGTCGATCGCGATGAGGAACAGCAAGATGCCCCCGGCGATAGAGAATGCGGGCAAGGTGATGTTCAGGTACAGCAGGACGTAGCGCCCCAGCAGCGCCATGAAGACGATCACGCCGGCTGCCGCCAGGATTGCGAAATCGACGATCTTGTTGCGCGTCTGCGGCGAGGCCGACGCCGTCACGCTCAAGGTTAGGGGCACCATGCCGAGCGGATCGATGATCGTCAGCGCCGTGGCGAACGCGGTGATGGCGAAATCGAGCTCGTTCACGGCCGTTTCAAGAGGTCCAGAAACCTTGTGGATCGATCTCGCGGATCATGCGCAATTCGTCAACGCTTGGCGCCGGCGTCACGTGCAAGGGTTCTCCGATCGCCAAAGGCCAGCCGGTCTGCGCCTTGACGTCCTCGGCTGACACCCCGGGATGTACGGACGCCAAGAACGCCTCGCCGTCTTTGGGATCAAAGCGCAGAATCCCCATGCTGGTGATGATCGCCGCCGGACCCCCGCGCGGCAACCCGGCGCGGGTGCGCCAATCGCCGCCTTCGCCGTTGCCGGGCGACGTGACGTAGGAGACTCGCTCCACCAGGCGGCGCGCGTCATGCTCGATGACGACGACAAATCTCTTGGCGAGCGACGCGATATCCGCGGCGCCGCCGCTTCCGGGCAGCTTCACATGGGGCGCTTTAGGCGTGCCCACGTACGACGTGTTGATGTTGCCGAACCGATCCACCTCGGCGCCCCCCAAGAACCCGAGATCGACCTCACCTTTTTGCATCAAGCCCATGACGACGTTCATGCGGCAGCACATCAAGGCGCCTTCGATGTTCGGGGGATCGCCCATCGTATAGAGCAGCCGTCCCGCCGGCTCGTCGCGTATCACGCCGTTCTCGAACAAGCCGATCGCGTTGCGCGCGTGCGTGCGCTTGGCCAGCGCGAATGCGATCAACGGAAGGCGCATGCCCACGAACACGACTTCGCCTTCACGGATCTCCCGCGCGGCGGCGACCACCATGAGCTCTGCCGCGGTGTATGCGGCCTGCATCGGGATCACGTGGCGCTGTAGTTGACGACCGCTGCTGGTTTTTGTTCGCGCACCTGCAGGCCGCGCCAGCGAGCGGCTCCGAGCCGCGTGAGATATTCGGGGCGCCCGCTGCATCGATCGATCCATGCGTCGCGCCACGCGTCGTAGCCGGCTGCCGTCTTCGTGTCCGTGTGGTATTCGTGGTAGAACTCATGATCGCGCCCGTAGCAGCCCTGCACCGGCGAAGGATGCGCTCCGCCCGGCTCGTGCACGACCGCGCTCACGCGTTGCGGCGGCACGAGCACGCGATTCGGGTCGCTCTTGATGACTCCGGCGCTGACGATCTCCTCCGCCACGACGATCACGGAGTTGCCCGACATCGCGCCTTCTTCGCTCACCCCCAAGTTGCCCCAGGCATGACAGCCTCCGAACTCATCGGCGCGCTGGACGTGCACGATCGTCACGTCTGGGACGATCGCCGGCACGAGCATCAGTTTCTGACCGTCGATCGGCGAGTCGACGATGCGAAGGCGCGGATTCGTCTTCACGAGATCGGAGCCGAGAAGCGTTTTCGCGGGAATGAACTGCGTGCCGAGGGCCCCCGCGAGCAGACCCAGCGCGATGGAGAAGTTCGAGTGGTCCTCGATGGCTATCGGATTGGGCTCCCCGCGCTCGGCGGCGCGCCGATAGCAATGGCCCAGGCCGGCGCTGACATTGCCCGCCCACGCCGCTTGGACCGTGCGCACGCAGCCGGCGCCGATGAGCTGATCGAAGAGGATGTCGGAGATGGGGCCGATCAGCGTGAGATCGCGTTTGCGCCGGCGGATGATCTCGTGCCCGGCCGCGAATGGAATCAGCGCCTCGAGAGCCAGCCCTATAGCCACCGAAGCGCCGTCGGGAACGTACCGCGCGACCGCGTCGCGCATGCTCATGAGCTTGCTTATTACTTGTTCTCGAATTTCGCCATACGCTTGTCGACGTACGCGCTCAGGCCTTCCTTTGCGTCGCTGCTTTGGAACAGCAGTTGCTGGAGCTCGCGTTCGATGGCAAGCGCTTCTGAGAACGGCACCTCGCCGCCGGATTGGACCGAGCGTTTGATGTTGCCCACCGCCTTCGCCGCCTTGTTCGGCGTCGTGAATTGCTTGGCGTAGGTCAACACCTGCGCTTGGAAGCTTGCGGCGTCGCCCTCGTAGATATCGGTGACGATGCCCAGCTCCTGTGCTTCTTCAAAGGAGAAGGTCCGGCCGGTCACCATCAGCTCGAGCGCGCGCGCCTTGCCGATCAGCCGCGTCAAGCGCTGCGTGCCGCCGGTCCCAGGAAGCACGCCCAGCGCGACTTCAGGAAGACCGATTTTGCCTGCGTTCTTGCGCGCGATCCGGAGGTCGCATGCCATGGCGATCTCGAGGCCGCCGCCTACGGTGTGCCCGTTCAGCGCCGCGATGACGAGCTTCGGCGTCTGTTCGAACCGCGTGAGCGTTTCGTTTGCGTGCAGGCAGAAAAAGTACTTGAAGGTCGGGTCGACTTTTTGCAGCATGCCGATGTTGGCGCCGGCGCAGAAGAACTTCTCGCCCGCGCCCGTCAGCACGATCGCCTCGACGTCCTTATCGAAACGCGCTTCCAAGATCGAATCATCGAGCGCGCGCATCATCTCGTGCGTGTACGTGTTCGCCGGCGGATCGTCGAGCGTGATGACGGCGATGTGCTCGCCTTCCTTGCGGTAGGTGACGAGTTTTTTACCGTCGGCGCCGGTGCTCTGCGGTTCTTCGATCTTGGTGGCCATGAATATCTCCTATGCGGCTTTGGGCGCTACCCAAGCATTGGTCTTGAACAGCTCGGTCAGGACTTTCTCATCGTCTTCATTCGGCAAAACATCGTTGAGATGCTCCTGGTACTGGTCGCGATCGAGCAGACGCCCGTCGACCGCGTAGGGCTTGCCCGCGAATTCGCCGATGTGGCGATTGAAGCGGATGTCGGCCATGTACAGCTTCTCCTCGCCGGGAATCACGGCGTTGACCTGATCGACGAGCTTCTTACATTCATCGTAGTACTGCTGCCGGGCATAGTTGTTGAGCAGGTCTTTTTCGGCCTCTTCCTTTTCTTTGTCTTCTTCCGGGCGGCCCTTGATACCCCAGATGTACGCCCACACGGCGCTGGACGAGTGGTCGGTGCCGAACAGATCGAGCGAACCCGACAGCCATTTGTTGTGATACTTCTGTTGGATCTTTATGGGAACGACGTTGGCTTTCGCCACGCGTTTGAGTCCGGTGAAACCGGTTCCGAGGTGGAACGATTCTTCGCGCAGCATCGGTCCCATGCTGGCGGCGAGCGGCCAAAAGCCTGAGTGCGAGAGCATCTGCAGCTGGAACTTGCCGTCGCGGTCCATGTAGTTCTGGTAGGCGTACAGATCGAGCCAATGCTTGACCGGGGTATTGAAGGCGTTGAGCAGACGAGTGCCTTGATCGGAGCGCCGCTCGAGCATCTTCTGCGCCTCGATGCGTCCGTCGTTGCCGAAATGATTGACCAGCAGATGGCACATCTGGTAGCCGTGGCGGGTCTCTTCGATGAAGACACGGCAGATGGAATAGAGGTCATAGTCCGAGGGCGCATTTTTGAGCAGCAAGCGTTGCTGCTCGTTGGAAGCGAACTCGGTGTCGCCCTGGTAGATGATCATGTTGAGCACGGCGTCGCGCATGCGCTGGTCCGGGATCTCCATGATCTTATCCCACTTGCGCTGCCCCACGAATTCTCCGAACTCGATCTCCGAACTGTGCGGCGCGTCGTACTTGGCTTCGAGGGTATACGGGCCGAGGATGCGGTCGAACACCTCGGGTTCGATGTCGAGCGCTTTTTGCCACTGGCCGAACACTTCGACCCAGTCCTCGAACGTCTTGATCCGGTATGCCACGATATTGCGCGCCTCCGAAACTATGTGGTATTATTTATACGGTCGGTACAAAAGTGCAACAGTTATTATACCAGATTTGACGGCATGAGGCAATTCCCAGGAATCGCGCCCCTGCGCCCCCGTTCGATGCTCTTCACGCTCTATGGCGATTACGCGTACCCGCGCGGCGTCGATCTCTGGCTTGGCAGTTTGGTGGCGCTCGGTGAACGCTTGGGCATCTCGGAGGTGGCCGTCCGTTCCGCCGTCGCGCGCCTCGCCCGAGATGGTTGGATCGTCGCGCGCAGAGACGGCAACCGTTCGCATTACGCCCTCTCGGACGCCGGCAGGCGTCTGATCGAGGAGGGTACTCGGCGCATCTATCGAGGCGAAGGGACGGCTTGGAACGGTTCGTGGTGCATGCTCACGTACAGCATTCCGGAAGCCAAGCGCGCCCATCGCGATCGCTTACGCAAGCAGTTGGCTTGGCTGGGATTCGGCCCGCTTGGCGGCGGCACGTACGTCAGCCCACGCGACGTTTCGAGCGAGGCCGAGGAACTCGTGCGCGAGCACGGCGTCGAAACCTTCTCGCGTATTTTTAGCGCCCGCTTGTCGGGGCCGGGATCGGAGCTGGACCTTGTCCGCCAATGTTGGGACGTGGGAGCCATCGAAGCGCAATACGAGACGTTCCTGCGTCACTATGCGCCGCTGTATGCGCGCGATCTGCGGCGCCATCGGACCGCTTCATTGCCGGACGCCGCGGCGTTCGTGCATCGCTTCGCGCTCACGCACGATTTCAGGCGCTTTCCGTTCGTCGACCCCGATCTTCCGGCGTCGTTGCTGCCGCGCGAATGGGCGGGGGGGCGCGCGCGCTCGCTCTTCGAAGCGCACCATGCGCTGCTGACGCAAGGCGCACAGCGCTTCTTCAGCTCTATCGCCTCGCTGGGAGCGCGCTTGCGTGCCGGCTGAGGGCTTCCGGGGCTAAAGCCCCGGCACTACATCAGGTTTGCACTACACTATTCGTAGTCGTAGACGCCGCGGCCGCTTTTGCGGCCAAGCCTGCCGGCGCGGACGAACTCCTCCATGAGCGGACACGGGCGGTACTTCTCACCCAGCGTGGCATGCAGATGCTGCAGTATCTTGAGCCGAGTGTCAAGGCCGACGAGATCCACCATTTCGAACGGCCCCATCGGATGGTTGAGGCCGAGCTTAAGGGCTTTGTCGATATCGCGCGCTGACGCGACGCCTTCCATCAACATGTAGAACGCCTCGTTGCCGATGAGCGCGTTGATGCGCGTGGTGACGAAACCGGGCGCCTCGTTGATCAGCACCGTTTCTTTGCCGGACTGCGCCGCCACCGCCCGCGCGACCTCGATCGCGCGCTCCGAGGTCTCCAACCCCTTGACGATCTCGACCAGCTTCATGATGTGCGCAGGATTGAAATAATGCATGCCGATGACGCGCGACGGATCCTTCACGGCCGAGGCGATCTCGGTGATGGACATCGAAGACGTGTTCGTGGCGAGAACCGCGTCTGGAGCGCACGCGGCATCGAGTTCGCGGAATACGCGATGCTTCAAAGCCATGTCTTCCGGCACGGCCTCAATCGCGAGAAACGCCCCCCGCGCGGCGGATGCCTCAAGCGCTCCGGAGATGCGGGCGCGCGCCTGCTCGGCGTGCGCTTGCGTGATCTTTGCGCGCTTCACGCCTGCCTGCAGATCCGCCTCGACGCGGGCCATAGCGCGATCCAACGCCTCCTGCGCGGCGTCGATGAGCGTCACGTCGTAACCGCCAAGCGCGAGGCTGTGCGCGATGCCGTTGCCCATCGTCCCTGCGCCGATGACGGCAATCCGCCCGCTCACGAAGAATTGAGCCGCTTATGACCGATGCGCGATTGCGCCTCGCGAAGGACGGCGACGCGGCGACGATCTACGATATCGTGGCGGATGCGGGGCAACTGTCGTCCGGAGCCCCAAGCTCGCTGGACGATCTCGTCCAGTTCTTGCGCGGTGAGCATGGCGGCGCGTTCGTCGCGACCGCGGGTGGCGCCGACGCAGGGGTGGCGCTGTTCGCGCGCCAGGGTGAAGTGTTCTGGCTCGTGCGGCTCGCGGTGCGAGAGCGATTTCGAAAGCGCGGGATCGGTGCGGCGTTGGTCGCCGCCGTCGAGGCGCGCGCGCGCGCCGAAGAGCGCACGGCGGTGTTCGTGCAGGCGATAAAAGCAGACGCCGTCATCCAGTATTTCGAGGGCCTCGGCTATGACATCGATCGCGAAGAACCCGATGTCGCTCGCGGCGAGCCCGTCGTGATGGTCGACCTCATCAAACTTCTCTGACATGTTATGGCGGCAAGAGGTGAAGGGTGTGCTGCGTCGCCGCCGCTACGGCATGCGGCGTGAATGGGGTCGGCGCCCAGCGCACGGCCGTGAAGTCGGCCAGTTGGTCGAGATAGTGCTCGTCGCTGAAGTGGCCTGACTCCCCGAGCGTGAGCAGCATGGACGAATCATCCCAGTTCGCCAAGTCCACGACCAGCCGTTGTGACGGTCCGAAGGCCGGGCGGCCAGCGTAGACCGCGAACACGTCGCCGGGCTGTGCTTGCGGACGCGCGCTGAGCACGAGGTTGAGCAGCCACGACTGCGCGAGCGGGTGATCGTAACGAGCCGCGTTGCGCTCGCCCCAAGCCTGAAGCGCCTCGATGCCGCGCGAACCGTCGGCGTGCAGCGTGTGAGCCGCCTTCGCGGCTGCCCGCACCAGCGCGCTTCGCACGCTCTCCCGCGTGATCCCGGCCTTGGCCAATCGCCGATCACCGTCGAGCGCCCGCTCGAGCACGATGATCGCGTGAAAGTACTTCGTATAGGTCTCGAACGTGCCGCTGGACAGTTTGCCGGCCAGCAGGTCGTCTGTCAGCCAACGTTCTTGTTCATAAAGGAAGGTCGGCGCTCGAGAGGTCGCCGTCACGCGCCCATCCCACGCCTGCAATTGAGCGCCGACGCGGCGCAGCGCCGGGTCGCTCGACGCCGACAGCAAGCGCGCCGTTTCGAGCGCGAGCCGGGCACGCGCGCGATCGTAGACGTCCGACTGCACCGCGCCGACTTGCAGCGGGCTCATGCGCGGCGCGCCGCGCAGCAGTTCGACGATCCGGTGCACGCGGTACGGCGATTCCCAAAAGGTCGAGAGCGTCTGTCCGAATGCTCCCGCCGCCAACTGCTGGTTGGCCGTCGCCACAACGCCGCCCGGCGGATCGATAGTGTTTGGAAGCTTTTCAAACGGCACGTAGCCGCGCCACGCGAACCGATCGTCCTGACCCTCCACCGGATAAAACCCGACGCCGCTCGCGCGCACCGGCACCGCTCCGGCGTCCTGATATCCGATGTGGCCGTCGACGTCCGCGTAGCCGAAATTGAGGTTCGGGCCGACCCAATGGGAAAGCGCTGCCCGAAATTCCCGCCAGTTGGAGGCACGATCGAGCCGATCCACCGTGTCGCTCTCGCCGCCGTTTTGAAGAATCGTCCACGAAAGCGCCAGCGCGCGCGAGCCGTCGCGCTCTACGATCGGGCCATGGCGCGTCACCAGCACGTCCAAGTCGACTGCCGGGCGGCCCTTGATCGCGATGCGTTCGACGCGATGTTCCGCCTTGCGCCACCTGCCGTTGCTAAAGTATTCGTCGGACGTCGCCGAGCGGAAGCGCTCGACGAAGAGATCCTGAACGTTCTCCACCGAGCTGGTGACGCCGAACGCGATGCGCTCGTTGTGGCCCACCACGATGCCGGGCACGCCGGGAATCGTGAAGCCTTCGACGTCGAGCCCCGGTGCTTGGACTTGCGCGATCCACCACGTGCTCGGCAGCGAGTGTGCGAGATGCGTGTCGTTGGACAGCACCGGTTTGCCGGTCGTGGTGCGGCCCGGTCCTACTACCCAGTTGTTCGAGCCGGCGTCCGGCTCTCGCCAAAAATCTTCACCCGAAAACGACGCGAGCGCTTGTAGTGCCGGAGCTTTAGCTCCGGAAAATGTAGCGTTCCGAACGAAGTTCGGAATCTTTGCCGCCTTACCCGGCCCAAACCCGGGGATGTATTCCTCCAGCGCGGGCACCTGCTCGTCCGTGAGCGCATCGGCAGCCGCGTCGCCAAGCCGCTCGCGCAGCGCCGCTCGAAGTTTGGGGATGTACCATTGATCGTCGAGGCGCTGCGCCATGAGTTTGCCGACGGCGATGCTGTCGATCGGGCTCCACGGCGCGGGGCGATAGCCGAGCAGCCGGAACTCGAGGGGCAGCGGATGCGTCAGCGCGGCCGCGTTGACGCCGGCGGCATACGCGACGAGCAGCGCGCGAGCGCGCGGTCCCAAGCGCGCATAGTCTGCGCGCGAGGACGCCGCCAAACCGAGCGTTTGCACGTAGCGATCGAGCTCGACCGTGACCGGTCCGACGATTTCGGAAAGCGTGCCCTCAGCCCGGCGTCGCAGCGTGTCCATCTGCCAGAGCCGATCTTGCGCGCACGCAAAGCCCTCCGCGAAGTAGGCATCGTAGTCCGAGCGCGCCGAGATGTGCGGGATCCCGCGTTCGTCACGACGGATGACCACCTCGGCGCGCAAGCCGCCGACGCGCAGCGTGCCATCGGTCTTCGGCAGCGGCGAGCGCACGGCGTAGGCGGCGAACGCCGCGAGCGCAAGCAACGCGGCGGCGACCGTCAAGCCGAAAGCGCGAAACAGCGCCGAACGGTGTTTAAGTATCGTGATCGACATAATAGCCGCCGCGAATTTCTTGGATGATGGCGATCGCGACTCTGGCGCCGTCCCCGGCCGAGATGATCGCCTGGCTCGGCAGGCCCGTTATCCGGCCCACGGCATAGCAGCCGGGAACCGACGTCTGGCCGTCGCCGTCGACCGAAACAAAACGTCCGCCGTGTCCGCCGAGCGGGATGCCGAGCGAGGTCGCGAGATCGGTCCGCTTGTTTGAAGCGAGGATGAGATTCTCAGCGTGCAGCGTGCGCGCGCCGGTCACAACGTCGAATCCGCCGCCTTGACGCGGTGCAACAGAGCGGACGTCTTCATCCAGCACCTCTGCTCCGAAGTGCACGGCTTGAACACGACCAAGCCTCAGCAGATCAGGTCCGCCGACGCCATCGGGAAATCCCAGGTAGTTGTTCACTTTGGAAACGCGGTGCAGGCTGGACTCGGAGCGGTCGAACACCGCCACGGGCACGCCGGCCCTTGCCAAAAAGATTGCCGCTGAGAGGCCGGCGACACCCCCGCCGGCGATGGCGACCGTGTATGGATCCAAGGCCTGGCGGTTCGCGGCGACCCGCTGGCGCTCTTCTAAGCTGGGAGGCACCGCGGTAGCGCGAGCGGAAACGGGAGCGCAGGGACCGTCCGCCCTTTCGGGAGTCGGCTTGCTTCTGTCTTAGGAGATTTGGATGTTTCGCAATTGGAGGCCCACAATGGCTAGCACGATCCGCGTCCTTTGCATCATCGTCGTAATCATAGGACTCGCGGGCTGCAAGGGCAGCCCGAATATCGCGCTTCCGCCGCCGCCCGCGCCGCGCGCGTTCGTAACCAATTCGCACACGCCGCTGAGCGTGACCTTCTGTATCTGCGGCTGCACGATCGGCTGCATCGTTGTGTGCAGCAACTGTTGCGGAGGACTAGCCAAGCATCGGCACCCGCTGGCGCGAAGGCATGCGCTGGGGCACCCGCATCACGGTGTGCACATGACCGCGCTCAGAATACCGATGACTCTCGCCGTCAACTTGCTCAACGTGTACAGCACGCCGCTCAATCCGAGTGGTGCCCCGACTTTCATGTTGGGTCGCCCAAGCGGACTGCTGGGACGCCCCGGAGGCATCGCGTTCGATTCGGCCGGCAACATGTACGTGATCGATTTCAACAACAACGGTTCGGGAGTTTTCGGGACGATTTTCGTCTACCATCCTCCCATCACCGCGACAAGCGTGGCGGCGTTTTCGTTCACGGTGCCCAATGCGCGAAACGCCTTTGCCATCGCGTTCGACTCGCAGGGGCGCCTGTGGGCCACCGATGAACTCAGGGAAAGAATCGTGCGGTTCAACCCGCCTTTCAACGCCTGCTCGACCCCGAGTCTGACTTGGTGCGGCTGCGCCGCCTGCATCAGACCGACGGGACTCGCCTTCGATCGCTCTGGCGCGCTGTATGTCGGGGATGGCATTTCCGACAACGTTCTCGTGTGGCGCAGCTGCCAGATCAACGGCACGAGTTGCGTACCGATTAATCCGCCGGCGCCCAACGCGAGCGTCTGCGTTTTCCCGTGCACGTGTGGATTTGGATGCTGCAGCACGCCGACGGGCATCACGTTTGACACCTCCCAGCGCATGTTCGTCAGCTACAAGGAGAACGGCATCGTCAGCGTCGTGACCCCGCCATTCGGCACCTCAGGTACGGGGCCGAAATTCCAGTTCACGGCGCCCAACCATCTCGTGGGCGGTGCCTTCGCGGTGATCGACCAGAACAACAATCTCTTCGCCCCCTTCGTGAGCGACACGGGAGCGAACCGGGGCGGCATCGCGGTCTACATCCCACCATACAGCTCGAGCAGCGCACCGATCTTCGTCCTGACCACAAGCATCGACAATCCCTATGGTATCGCGTTCGGTCGCTGACCAGTCGCTGCTGGCTTGAGTAAGCAAGGAACCGCCGCCGGGATCCTGGGGGCGGTTCCTTTTCCAAGGGATTCGCCGCTTTTGGGCACGAACGCTCGACCAGACCCTTGAGGACCTTGAGGAGAATCTGTATGATTCCCAGTCGGCTTGGTTTTATCGTCGTTGCAGCCGTTGCGCTCGTCGCGCTCGCGGGCTGTAAGGGAAGTCCGAACATAGCGCTGCCGCCGCCGCCGGCGCCGCGCGCGTTTGTGACGAACGCGAATCATGCTCCCAATGTCATTTTTTGCATCTGCTTGTGCAGCTGTTCACCCGTCTTTTGCAGGGTTGGACCCAACTGTGGCGGCGGGTTTGCCGTGCATCGGCATCCGCTGGCCGGCAAGCGTCACGTGGCGGGCAAGCGCCACGCCCATACGCTCGCGCTGCGACAGCCGGCGGACGGCCGGCGACCGTTGCTCGTCGCCGCAAACCTGTTGAACGTCTACAACGCTCCGCTCCAACCCAACGGGGCCCCGGCATTCTCGCTCGGCGCGCCCAGCAAATTGCTCGGCCACCCGGGAGGCGTAGCCTTCGACTCCGCAGGCAGCCTGTACGTAGCGGATTTCGCTAACAACGGCGGAGTGCATGGAACGATCTTCGTTTTCACGCCGTCAATCGGTGCGTCGAGCCAGGCGGCGTTCTCGTTCAAGCTGCCGAATTCGACCAATGGGTTCTCGATCGCATTCGACCCGAAAGGAGACCTTTGGGCATCGGACACGTGCGGGGGCTGCGTTAATTGTACGTGCGGCACCGTCTACAAGTTCAAACCGCCGTTCAGCGCTTGTTCCAAGCCGACGCTGACCTGGCACAATGGCAGTGTCAGTTGTAATCCGGCCGGCATCGCGTTCGATCGAGCGGGTACGATGTATGTCGCGCTCGAGAACTGTGGCGTTGTCCAAGCTTTTCGGGGGTGTAAGCAAACAGTCGGATGCGGTCCCCCTGGCGCCTGCTCGGTCCCCGGACCCTGTGCAAACGCCTCCATCT